>JAGGUS010000129.1 GCA_021158375.1 Thermoprotei archaeon | reverse complement strand
ATATATAGTAATATCGCTAAATTAGCAGAATTATAAAGAAAAACGGTAGATATTATTAGTATTCCATATAAAATAATATATGCTATGTGACCAATTAAGTGACCAATACTTTTCTTACGCATGATTTTCATTCCTTCTGATTTTAATCTAGTGGCTTTTATAATTCTTGTAATTACACCTTTGTTTATGGGTTTGAATGTTAAAAAGCTTACGCCACAGGTTAATGCGCTACATAGAAGTGTTGGATCGTAGGCTGGGGTTTGCGAGGGATTTAGTGGATGGGTGTTGGGCCACACCTTCGTAGCGCTGGCATACTTTCGGCTGTGGTTCCCTTCTCTATAAAGTATGTTAATGTGCGTTATGAATAGGGTTTCTTTGCGATAATGGTTGATGATGTTGGAACTATCGATAGTACTTATCACATTAACGCTGATCTATATAACAATAGTAGTAGCATCTGGAACGATGAAAAAGGAAAGCTCTATCAAAGACCTTCATAGCTAACATAAAGCCGCTCAAAACTACACAATACCTCAAGGGGTTCCTAACCATGCTCGGAGCATCCGAGGGTGTTGCATGATGGCCGAGGCCTTGGGGTAAGATTATATCGGCTATAAGAAAACTGATAAATGTGGGGCTGGTACGTGGGTAAGATGAAGTAGCGTTACTTGAAGAAGTACTATGGTAGGCTCAGTCTGAGGCGTGAGCTAGTATACGTGTTTAGGTATATCTGTAGGCAGCTTAGGCTTACTCAGCAGGAGCGCTCTTAATGTTGCTTCTCATTAAGCTTGAACTGATCTCCAATCTTCTTACCTTGAGCCCTCACACAAGCAAGGCCCGGCCTTAGTTCTCTTGGATATCAATTTTAGCTCAAGCTTGTAAAGCGTTGGAAACATAGTTATTATGACTGATCTCATTATTTCATTCCTAAGCGCTTCCTCCAACCATCCCTCTCTTATTTATACTACCATCAACGCTATAAACTGAGAGATCCCCCTCATACTCTACACCTCATAGAAAAAGATGAAATCTACATGTAAATATAAACCAAGGATGTAGGCAGATATTTATAAATAAATAAATAAGATATAGTTAAGCAGGGTAAAAGAGATGATAATCCTCAAAATACCAAGAAAAGTCGATGACAAAGACCTAAGGGAATTTATTCTTAACCAGATAAAGAAGTTCAGGAGGAACCAAAAACGCAAGTATATAAAGCTTGAAGGCGAGCTCGCTTACTCTAATAGTTATGTGTACTTCCTATTTCCTTCGAGAGGCTTAGAGCTCGCTTTTGCATTATCGATTTACTTCAAATGCGAGAAACACAGAATACCATGCGAGCTAAGGCTATCTAAACCCATTCCAATGGGAGAACTGCCAGCTGAAATAGTGGAGGCTGCAAAGGTGTGGAGTGAGAGAAAGCTACATAGGAAACATTATAAGCTTAAGAATTTAAGACTGTAATTACGTTGTAGGCGATTGTTCATGGTTACAAGAAAGTTTATTGTAGCTATAGATAGGAGTACTAAAGTAGGTGTTGAAGTATTCGCTGTTATCGCTTTGTCCATCGATTCTCAAGAGAAACTAATAAGGTATTCTGATTTCTTCAAGCATTTAAGAAGACTTGGTAGATCCTCTAAGATAATTTACTTACCTAAAATGCTGAGAATAATTAAACAACTAGTTGAGAGGAGAATCATTATTGGTCTCAAAGTATTTACTAGGCTAAATGAAGCTGTAGAACTAGTGCATAGTAGGAGGGCTAACATATTAGCATGTATAGTAGACAACAATACATACAACTACTACACCACGAGAGGCATTAAATCGAGTAATTACTTTAAGTACATACCACTGGTAATACTAGAGAACGAGCTTAAGAAACCTAGTGAGGAACTCATCGATAAAGTACATAGAGCAGGCTTAACAATGGTCTTCCTAAGAACAACCTTGAACATAAGTGATAATATAGCCAACTATACCAGGAATTTATTTGAAAAACAGCTACGAGAAATACCACAGATATGGAATTTATAGGAAGAACGCCCCAACTCATTCCTACCCGCAGGAGAAGCTCCCGCGGGCTACCGGTCGGGGGCGTTTCTACTATAGAACTATAGATTCTATGACTTATATCTCTATCTACTCAATAATCTCATCACTTCACTTCGTAAAACACTATTCCAAAACTGCATCATTAGGACTTACAATTACAAGATCGTAACTCCTACTTTAGCATTTGAGAACTCGTTGAGTCTATAAATGTACTCCATTAATTCACTAACACTTTTATTACCATATGTCTGCACTACATAATTAAAAACATCATTACTATTTTCATCGTCAGAGTCACGCAAATCATCATTAATACATATGCTTCTTTGTTGTATCAGCATCGTTATTTCTTCAATATTATCAGGGTGAGGACCAAAGAACATTTCCTCCAGACAAAATCCGTTAACTTCTTTCCGTATCTCCTAAAGTTTATGTAATCAACTATAAACATTAATAGTACCAGCTTAGTTATAGAATATTTATCGCTTAATATCTTGCACTTTTCTAACAAGGACATATTATCCCCTATTCACCATATACAAAAACATACCTTTTCAAGAACGCTGGTTCTAGCGACTGAAAGTCCTCAACAAACTCTAATAGTACTCTAAATACAGTAAACTCTAAGTTACAAAACTATTACATAACTTTTGAATTTAACAATGAAAAGAAGTTGTAAAAGCACTTATTT
>JAGGUS010000083.1 GCA_021158375.1 Thermoprotei archaeon | reverse complement strand
ATTTCTCTAAGAGTTCTTTGACCTTTTGAACGCGGTCTTCAACGACTTTCAGGTTTTCATCGAGGAAAAGTACATCATGGAACTCTATACCCTTTACTCCAGCCTTAGCTACACGTTCTATTTGGGCCTCTATGCTACTGTCTAGTTCAGGCCAGTAACCCTCTGTAGCAAATCTATCCATGAAGTCACCAGCTGCCCAATGTCCGCATGCGAATTTTATATCAAAATCCTTAAAGAATTCCTCTAACTTAGCACCCTCAAGGTAGCCTTTATAATATTCCTCTAATTTCTGTAAATTCTCCCTAGTGATGCGCATTTCAAAATCACCGATATTCAGTTAAGATGTAGAACATTTAAGCATTACTTTAATAATTATATTGATCGAACATGACCTAGATCTTTTAATGTAAAGATGCCTTAATGAACAGAGGAGATGGATTATGAAAAGTGAAGGAAGAGATAAGCTATCAAATGATAAAGGAATAGTTATGGCTCAAGGCGTCTTAACGATCTTTATATTCTCCCTTCTATACTCAGCCTTTATTCCATTCCTCTCCAGCCTTATTCCTCTCATAATACTCATGCTAGCGACACTTATTTATGCAAGCTACCTTATTGTTAAAGGTCATAGTAAATTACTGTTACAGGTACTTAGAAATCACAATAAAAGTATAATCCTTTGTATGATAGGAGGATCTATGGGTCTTGTAACATATATTTTTGGAATAAGATCATACTCAATTTTAGTAACAGAATTAATGAAATGGTACTCTTCGGGGGAGATAAACTTAGCGCTTCTCTATCTTCTAATCTCTATGACTTCAATTTACTATCTACTATTGATAAGCGTACGTAATCGCTTCCTTATAGTGAAATTAGGGACATCAAAGCGTAAAAGCATTACAAAAGTGCGTGTAGATTTGTATAATTATGTTCTAGAAAATCCTGGTGGTCCTTTAGTAATAGCATTTATGGTATTTTTAGTAATCGCCGCAATTGGGCTTGCTAAAGGTTTAGAATCCTTTGCTAATAGGTGTGCTGAAATTGCTTATTATTATCTCGTAGTGGGCGTATTGGCTCAATTAGTTGCAACAGTAAGGGAGGAGAGGAGAAAACAATAAAGTCTTGATTTAATCAATGCTCTCCTTTGCTACATGTATTTCAAATACGAATAGCTCCATGATGGCTAGTAGGAGGGCCAATGCCAAAACACACAAAAGAATGGGTAGACATAGATATCCATGGTATATAGCTCATTGCTCATAAGCCCTATAGCACGTAATATATGCCATGAACTAAGGGAGAATATCGCTGAGCTATAATTAATAAGGTTATTATTTTCCCTAAGATTATCGCTGTCAAAGCTATTGTGATCATCGATATATATTCTCTTCTATTGGCAATTTCCTTATCGCACAAGGACAGTATCGATAGCAGACCTAATAACCCTAATAGTACGGGATATAAATGAATTGGCACTATCAGCATTTCGTTAAGATATTTTAAATACATTAATAAATTCGTAGACTTAGCTTTCATAATCCAATACGTTATCGAGAAAACATAGTATAATACCAAGATGTTCGCAATAGTATATGCCTGTCTCCTTATTCTTTCTTTAAAGCCTAGTTCCTTTCCTATTTTCTTGATTTTATAGGCTAGGAACATGATTATACAAACAAAGAAAATAGTAAGGAGTGCGGAGATCGGATCATTATATAATATAATATTTTAAGGAATTATACTGGCAATATAGCCGATCATCAGCAATTTGATATCGTTAACATCAATACACCTTAGTAAAATTAGAGAGATTAAGATCAGCGGTATTATAGGATATCCGTGTATACAATAAGTCGCTAGTATCGTAGGATATGCTACTAAAATGAGCGCCCTTAAGAATGGATGTAACCTTTCGCTATATAGGATGTAGAGTAGACATAATAGTACTGCAGCGTTTATCGTAATCGATCCCTTTGTATAGCTCCTCTTATCTACCTCATGCATACTTCTTCTAGCTATAATATGGTTTTTGGCAAGCTTTCCTTCAATTCCTGAATTCAGCATGGCTTTGGTCTTTCCAAGCCTTATATTACCTTTATCATTCTATTTATTGGTGAGAACAATAAGTAGTAATGAAAAGCATGCACTACTAGCCACGCTATTATTGTTATTCGCAGGCGGTTTTAGATGGTTATACTTACTTTTCGGAACTCCAGTTGGCCCATGGAACTATACTCAATACGGAAGAAATGCTGATATAGGTAAGCCACTAGGGTTTTCGCTTTGGTATTAGTATGGATCCTTAAGACTAGTATTCATTTCATTTTTAATAATCATGTCAATAATGTCTACGCCATATGCCGTGAACTGGCACTTCAGCAATCAATTTAACCTTAGAGATTTATGGGAACGATCCTAAAGCCTTAATCCTTAATGCTACTAGATGAGAACATCTCCGGATGGGAGAGCAAAGGCATCGGTAAAGGATATGGTAGAATAAGCATTCCTCGGCTCTTATCTTCATATAATGCGATTTCAGGGAATATCTCATTGAGAGTTAAAGTAGGAAAAGAATCTTACTATCAATGGCAAATTGAGAGATCTCTTAATAAAATCAATGCGTCAGAATATGACTACTTAAGCCTATATTGGTACGGAAAGAATGAGGGTAAAGAGTATGTAGTACGTATCTTAACTACATCTGGTTCGATACTGTATACGTTTATATTTATAGATGATTGGACTGGGTGGCGTAAGGTGTATCTCCCGCTTAAACTACCTAATGGTCGCTATATTATAAACGGTATAACCATAACTAAGGAAAACGTCGGTAATCCTACGTTATCAAGTATTACTAAAACAGAGTTCAAGAATAGCGCGAAATGCTTTAACCTCGCCAATTCCTTTCTCATCGATAGAATAGCTTTTGAACACGCTCCTAAAATATACATAAAATATACTAGATATACTCTTAATTATAGATGTGTAAGTGAGTTTAAAATCTATGTTGCCGTAGATAACAATAAGGTACTTCTAATCAATAATACTTGCCCAACTACATATAACAATAAGGCAGTTGAAGTAAGGAGGTGCCACATTAATAAAGACAGCTTTGAACTTGAACTGACCTACAGTGCCATCTGCTAATAAGCTACCACATTAATTAAGAAGTGCGCTAATTGAGACATCGGAACTTTCCGTTATTGAGAGGTGCGGTTTTTATGTCAGGATACATCTTAAGAACGCTACAATTCATACAGGTGGGCATCTTAATATAATTATTAGCAATAATGGCTCTTTTCGGTACATTACACTAAACAAAAACAAAATGTTTTAGGCGATTATCAGATGATGCTAAGAGGACTTAGAATAGAGGTTAATGGAGATGCTAGTCTAAAGAGAGTATTACCTTCATGAACGCTAGCGCCTTATATAATGCGAATAGCAAAGACATTAGGATAAAAGGGTATTTAAGAATGGTATTTAGGATATTCGATACGTCCATGGCTGGAGGATCACTGCTCATTAAAGGCAAAATAGAGAGATTAGAGGCACATCACAGTTATGAGGTAGATCTACGTTTCTTACAGCACATATTACCTTCATCCTTCATAATAGCAACCATCTATATGCTCATTTCTAAGAAGTTTGCAAAGTGTCATTAATAATTTTAGTTGCACCCCCAGCCATATAAATGTAACATAGATTTTAACTAATGCATATGCATTAGTTTTTGATATTGAATTAGGGGGACGATAGGGCTCAGTTAATCAAGGATGACATGATACCCTTATGTACTTTAAAAGGAAGATATAAATTTGTATCAATAAAATATCTTAATGTGTGATGATCAATGAGCATAATAGCGGCCATCCTTGCTGGTGGTGAGGGATCCCGCTTTCGTCCTTATACCGAGATCGTCCCTAAGCCTATGATCCCAATAGGACCAGAGGAAAAGCCTCTTCTTGAATATATAATACGTTGGCTTGCTAAATATGATATAAGAGATATAGTCCTGCTTGTGGGCTATAAGTGGAAGCAGATCCGTAATTACTTTAGTCACGGAGAGAGATGGAATGTTAAAATTCGATACAGTCTCGATACTAAGGAATATCGCAACACAGGCGGAGCACTTCTAAATGCTTATAACAAGAGAATACTAAATGATAGCGATATCGTATTAATATGGTATGGTGACATACTTGCTCCTCTAAATGTAAAGGAACTACTAAACATGCATCATAAATGGAAAGCCGATGCTACAATAGTCCTAGCGAATAAATATCAAGTACCAGTTGGTGTAGCTAAAATAAACGATAATAACGATGTAATCGAACTCAAGGAGAAACCCTGGATAGAAGTATATGTTACCATAGGCGTACTCACATTAAATGTCGAAGTACTTAAAAATATAGAAGAAGAGCTCGGTAGGAGCTTCGACATAATGGGAGATTTAGTGCCATGGATGATTAAGAACGACTATATAGTTAAGGCCTATGTGTATAAGGGTCCATGGTATGATATGGGAAGCTTAGAGAGGTATAAAAAGCTAGATTATGATGAGATAAAGGAATTCCTAAAGGAATGAAATCCCTCTTAGCTTTAAAACTAATTGAGTATTAAAGCTAGTATAGACAGCAACTTACGGTGAGATCCATGACTGTAAGAGATGATGTAATGGCCATACTCAATGGTGAAAAACCAGAGAGAGTACCCTGGTTGATCTATGCCAATTTACTTCCAAGAGGATCTATCGAGCGAAAACTTAGGGAGATGGGCCTCGGTCTTGCTATAGGATGTAGCGTGTATAGGATTATAAGACCTCATGTTAAAATAAAGGAGATCATAGAGAACGGATACCTATACAGAGTATACTACACACCCATTGGGAAGGTGTATGAAAAGTATAGAATTGGGCTTAAGAGAGGAACAGGCGATAGCTGGAGAGTAGAGTATTTAATCAAGAAAGATGACGATTATGAAATAGTTAAATTTATTATAGAGGATACAGAATATGAACCATATTATGAGGAATTTTTATTAATTGAAAGGGATCTAGGAGACGATGGTATAATATTCGCGTGGGGAGATTACACGCCATTAATGAAAATAATCATAGAGTTAATGGGCTTTAAGAAATTTGCCGTAGAAATTCACAGAAATCCTGAGAAAATAAAAGAACTAATCGAAATAATAGATAAAAAGGAGAGAGAAATGTATAAAATAATAGCCGAGTCGCCAGCAGAGATAGTTAAAGTTGGAGACAATATAGATAGCATGCTGGTAAGCCCTAAACATTTTAAGGAATTCTGTGTGCCATATTATAATGCCTATTCAGATATACTACATAGCAAAGGCAAAATCGTGATATCCCACATGGACGGAAGACTCCGTATACTTAAGGATTTAATAGCCCAGACAAAACTGGATGCAATAGAGGCATTCACACCTCCGCCTATGGGTGATCTTTCAATAAAGGAGGCAAAGAAGGCTTGGAAAGGAAAAGTTATATGGATAAACTTCCCTGAATCCACATTTGTTTATGAGAATAAGAAGCTAGCAGAATTCACAAAAAGGCTTTTAAAGGAGATCGCACCTGGCGATGGCTTTATCTTAAGCATTACCGAGGATCCTCCACCAGAGCATTTCTGGCGTGCAATGATAGTGATCACCAAGACCTTAAATGAATATGGTAAGTACCCAATAAAACTATGATGGCTTAGCTTCAGAAACAACATGAAGTTGAATCTAGACCTAATATACTATAAGAGAAGTTTAAAATATAAGTTCTACTTTTTCTTACTTAGTGGTTAGAATGCGGATTCTGAGAAAAGTTGGTCCAAAAGGGCAAATAGTTATTCCAAAAATCGTGCGGGATTATATAGGTATTAAGCCGGGGGACACCAT
>JAGGUS010000205.1 GCA_021158375.1 Thermoprotei archaeon | reverse complement strand
GTCCACGGTGATGTTGTTGAGAATATGTTTGCGGTACTTAAATTCCTCTCAAAGCATGGTATTAAAGCGTTTAGTACCATACTACAAGCACATCCTGATGGAGCTTTTGTTAAATTTACCTCATTCCTTGACTTGACGGAAGCAGATATTACGCTGGGCGAGTTAACAGTAGTAATGAAACAACTACCAAAAGTGAAGCGTTTAGAAATAGTAAGTCTACCGTTTACACATGGTGAGGCAAGGTTTGTAGTCTTTACTTTAGAGCAAATGAATAGCTTGTTTAAAATGCTTAGAGAGCTTGGAAGTGGTGGATTAGCCATAATGTACCACATGGGTTTTGAGGCAGGGAAGTCAATGGCCATTAGGCTAAAGGGACATTTCAGGACTAACGAAAGCACATTAAGGTATATATTACTTTACCTAGAATCGCTAGGTCATGGAACGTTCAGTATAGAGGAATATAATGAAGGTAGGAACTGTAGAATAATAGCACATAATCTTCTAGAGTGCATAGACGTTAGAAGTGATAGGCCCAATAGCCAGTTATGTAGGGGTATTCTGGCAGGTGTTCTATCGGCCTTATGGAATAAGGAGATAGAGGCTATAGAGACAAAGTGCATTGCTATGGGAGATCCCTACTGTGAATTCGTCATAAGGTCTAAAAAGAGATGATCTTCATACTTTAATGCTCTTCATTTCACTGAGAATGTCATTTATATTGAGATATGCGAATGCCAAAAAGCTATCAGCAGCACCATATGATATTAGGAGTCTATTAGGATCTATCCTTTGTGCTCCACAGGGGAATACTACTAATGGCCTATCACCGACCATTTCATACATAGCCTTAGGCTCCATAATATAATATGGCGTAACCCCCGCTATTTCTAGGAAATCGCCATCCCGTTTCATTAAGAGGGCTGTTGCACGGTATGCCTCATCGATACATCTCGCATGGATTATTAATAAATATTCATCATCACCTACCCTAACTGGAGGAGCCCCCCAGCCCAAACCCTTCTCGAATTCGGCAGGCAACATCACTATTCTATTGTTCTCTATCAGTTCATTGTGAAGCTCCACATTTTCACCAAATAAGGAGTCCTTTGAGATTTCGCCTACCCATAATGAGGGAGGAAGATCTTCTAAGTGAGGTCTATGTAAGACGAAAATTTTGTCACCTCCGTCTAGTAGAATGGTATCCTTATTGGCTATGGATTTACGTCTTAAGTCAGGAGGCAGGGTTAACCACGCCACTTTATCCCAAAAGGCATACGGATCATCTGTTATAGCAACAACAGGTACTGTTCTTTCAGTAGGGACATTACTAAAATAGAAGTATGTCCTTCCAGTATACGTCATAACATATTTATCGTTAAGATAGTGAACACGTGGATCCTCTGCTCCCCATATATCTTGTGAGGTACTGGGCCATATAACTAATTCGGCTGGATAATGCCCAAACGATATGTATTCTTGTTCAAAATCCTCAAGTGATAAATCTAGTCGGGCAATAGCGCTAACATATTTGTAGTAGCCTAGAATTAATCTGAAATAGACGTGAACTACAGTTCCTCTTACTAGGAGTGTTGGATTGAATACAGTTACAGGATTCTTCTGAGGAAAGTTCTTTAGAAAGATGCGCTCAGAGTTAACTACGCCTATTCTGTCGGCTATGTCTTTACATTTAGGAGACCTTGCATCTTTTACTTGCTCTATATACTTAGCACGAGATACCCATAGCAAGGGGCATCACCAGTGTTATCCTCATAATTTTATCGTTAAAAAGAAGTATATTAAGGATGTTGGTCATCGTAAATGATATATTGTAAAGTTCGTATGGCTAATATTTTAAATTGAAAAGCTCTTCTGCATTAAGCCTTAATATTGATTCAGCAATTGATATAACATCGCTAAGTGTCAAGAACCTCTCCTCTATGTATTCAGCCAACACCTTTATTAAAATTTGTTTCATAGTTAATAACGCACCATATGCCCCTTCGACTACCCAGCAGTCACCACCCCACATTATTCTACTACCGCCAGTAATCTCTATAAGCTCTCTTAGTAGACGGCTCGCTACAGTTGGTGAAATTATTGGAAGCCAACATAGATCAGCGTATACGTTGGGAAATGATAAGAGGAGAGCGGCTATCTCAGACGTCCAAGGATAGCCTCCATGGAATAGAATAAATTTGACATCAGGGTACTTCCTGAATAAGTTAACGAGGTTCATAGGATTGGAGCCTTCAATTATAGCTAAACCAGTATGGATTTGAATTGGAAATGAGTACTCCTCAGCCTTCGATAGTATATAGTGCATTATGAAATCTCCAAACTTCATCTTTTCCTTCTGGGACAGCTCATTTTCGCTCTTTCCAAATATTCTTCGAGCCTCCTCCTCACTCACCTCTTCGAAGTATAGCGCTCTATCGTATGCAAGTGCTGATTTGAGACATACGAATCCTCTCTCCTTGGCTCTTTGGAACACCTTATCTATGAAATCTAAATAATCATCAAAATTGTTGATAGCGTAGCCAAGCTTTTTCGCTAAGTCATAGGGAGAATTGCCATTATGGTCTCTTGCTTCAGTATTGTATCCGAATAAGAACATGTTTATTCTTAGCGCTAGTACAAAGAGTTCTTTATCGTATTTCTCGATCCATATATTCCAATAAGGGTCTAAGATGCATTTTTTGATTCTTGCTCTTCTTAAAACCTCTCTCTGCCACTCCTTGTTCTTATATGCCTCATTTATCTTCTTGGAAGCGAGCATGAGACTGTAAGGTGAGAGGTCACGTATATCTACTCCGTAAATATCGTGTATCGCCTTAATACAACTTTTTAGAAAGGCACTACCACGCACTCTTTTCAGTCTTCTAGAGAGCTCTTCGTAATCGCCCTTCTTTGGCATAGGGACGATCCAAGATACGTAGCTACCCTCTAATATTTCAAAAATAGTGGGATTCTTTTTTATAATTGTATTGAAGGGATATATGTGCTCATGAGTATCAATAGTCCAGATGCCTTTTATCTCATCTTCTAGTTTATTAATTAAGGACATTTGATCACCATAATATGATACTTAGGTTGAGAACTTAAGCATGGTAATGCTTATTTATACATAAAGTAATGAAATAACTACCGATGAACATACATATGAAAGAAATAATAGCAACATGCATTCTTTTTACATGGGTCGTGTTCCTAGTTAGCGTTCTTACTAGAAGGTTATATGACTTTATGAGAAGGAAGGGAACGAAACATAATGTGGCAGTGTACTATAATAGGAAGGTGATACATATACTCGCAGGAGGATTGTGTGCCATAGTAGTTCCATTTACGTTTAACACACCACTATTACCATTAATCATGGCATGGATACTGTCAGTTATTACATATATACCGCATAGGACAGGTAACATAATGTATTGGTTCCAGACGAAGGAGAATATGTACGAAGTATCATTTTGTATAATGTGGGGGCTCATAATTGCACTTGGTTGGATCTTATCAGGAGGTGATTTCTGGTTTGGCGTAATACCAATATTATTTATGTCTATTGGAGATGCAATAACGGGAATTGTAAGGAATAAGCTTTACAAGAGAAGGACTAAGTCATGGTGGGGTAATTTAGCAATGGCTATATTCTCTATACCAGTAGGAGCTACGTTGGGAATAGCCGGCATGATAGCAGGAGCAATAGCATCAATAGTAGAGCATTTTGAAATAGGGCCTATAGATGATAACGTGATGATACCATTAACTTCATTCATAATAATACTACTAGCTAAGTATTACGCTCCTTGGACGTTATCAATGTAGCACTACTAGTGGATGCGAGGATAGTCGCTATAATTACAAAAGATGCGCCTATATAGCGCAAGGGCGTTAATATTTCATGCAGTAATATGTAAGAGAAGAAAGAAGCGAAGACTGGTTCAAGTGCATATATTATTGCGGCTTGAGTTGAAGTAGTGAATTGCTGTCCATATATCTGTAAGAAACAAGTAAGTGAAGAACAGAATATGGCTAGATAACATAATAATAAAAGTGCGTTCTTACCTAGAGGCGATATTTGTCCAAGGATAGGAGTTATGACCAAACCCAATAATCCAGATAGTAGAAGTTGTAAGAAAGTGAGCACGAGCACATCATAAGTTTTAGAATATATGTCTATGAATATTACTTGGAATGCCCAGAATATAGTACAAGCTAGAACAAGGAAATCTCCTTTAGATATTGATAGGTTCTTAAAATCAACCGTTAATAACATTACACCAGCTACTGCAAGAACCATAGAGATTATAAGACGAAGTGAAGGTCTTCTCTTCAGAATTAATATTTCAAGTACGCAGACTAGAGGGACGTTAAAGCTTGTTATAAAAGCAGCACTTGATGCCTCAGTGTATACCATACCCCATGCCTGTAGGAAAAGACCCGTAAAGTAGAGAAAACCCAGTACGAAGCCGGCTTTAAGTACATTTAATAGCCTTTTTCTGCGACCATGAAGTATGAAAGGTAATAAGATCAAAGCGGCTAATATCGATCGTAAGGTAGCATAAGTACTAGGAGATATATACCTCATTAGTGATTTTATTACAGGGAAGGTAGTCCCCC
>JAGGUS010000113.1 GCA_021158375.1 Thermoprotei archaeon | reverse complement strand
GGATTTCCCAGCTGGGTTTTAACGCGATGTTATCCGCGCAGATATGACGATGAGGAATATAGAAAATTAGTAGAAGAGTGGTACTCCAAAATAATTAAGGTATTGAAGAAGTATATCTTTCCAGATGGGCCTATAATAGGCATTCAAGTGGAGAATGAATATTGGTGGGGTGATCCTGATTATATATTATGGCTCTATGAACTTCTAGAAAGGGAAGGTATCAAAATACCCATATTTACGAATGAGAACGTAGCATGTCGAAAAACTCAAGTTATAGATTCCTTAGACCTCTATCCAATACCGTGGGATTTCGATTCGCCTATTAAGGCTTTAGAAGAACTGAAAAATAGCGTAAAGGGAAAGCCTTATACCATTATGGAATTGGAAGGAGGACAATATGCTAGTAGGTTAGGTAGGCTTCCCACTAATTGGGGCAACATCCCGCCTAAATGGACTGAAAGCCTACTGAAAATATTAGTTGCTAACGGTGCTTCCATAATTAACATTTATATGTTTCATGGCGGTACAAACCCAGTAGGTTATACAGGAAAGGGCATAATAAGTAGTTACGATTATGAAGCAGCGATAAGGGAATGGGGAGGATTATCCCCTAGATATTATAGAGTTAAGCTGGCAATAAACATACTTAAAGAATATGAAGAAGTGTTGCTTACTGGAAAACGTAAGGAAATAGGTGTAATTAATGGAGTATACGCAAAGATCATTTCAAGTGATCGTGGTAACGTAGTTCTACTACACAATAAGACGTCTAGGAGAAGGATTATAGAAATAAAGGAACCCCCCATAGGACCTATAACGTTAGAACCTTATGAAGTCCGCCTACTTCCCTACAATATACGTTTAGGCGGATTAATGATTACTGCAAATCAAGAGCTAATATGCATTGACATCAGTAAAGAGCATTACTTAATGGTATTCTATGGACGAGCAGGAGAAGAGTTAAGGGTTAAGATAAAAGGCATGTCGACTCTCCTCTACTCTGATGTAAAGGTATCAATTCTTAAGGACGAACTACTAATAGAGGATATATTCCCAGATGGAATATCAGTCGTTAAGGGAAAGAGTGAGGATAGGGAAGTTTTAATATATTTGTGCGAAGAGAAAGATGCTGAGAAATTATTTAGATTAGGAAAAGCCCTGATCAGTGGAGCGCAGCTAGCAATAGGAGAAGAGAAGGAGAAGAAGATGACAATCAGCTTGCTTCTTAAGGAGGATAGCAAAATTGACATATTCCCAATTATGAAGAGGCCCACTTCGGTTAAAGAAGGTGATAAGGAGATTCCCTTTAAGTATGATTCTGATAAGAGGATGCTCTCATTGGATCTAAAATACCAGAGACCACGAGTGCTTACAAACTTAAGCAATTGGACGGTAAGAATTGTGAATATAACAGAATTATCAAGAAGGGGAGGAGAAATCCAATCAGAGACTAGACTAGAAGAAGCTGGTTTTCTAGAGAATGGGATCTATTTACTTAGAGGTAATCTAGAAGTACCTCATGTCTGGGGAAGAGATATCATAATTACGAATATAGTTGATGAAGCGGACATAATAATAAATGGAAAATACATCGGTAGGGTAGTAGGAGCAATAAGATTGCCTGCACCGGACTATCTTGAGTTAGGAAGCAATGAAATAATAGCGATCCTAGAGTGTGTAGGTAGGGACATAGAGGCATTGAAAATATTAAATGGTATTGGTGGAGCATATCTAGTAACTCGTGAGGACTTATCTATAGACAGAGTGCGCTATAAAGAGACGGAAATTATGAAAGTCTCGACGTTAAAGGGAAGACCAGAAGAGGTAACAGAAGACTATGATGATTCTAAATGGAATGAAGCAGAACTTCCTTTAGAGAAGAGCGTAGAGTATAGAGGGAAGAGGGCTCTCTGGATAAGGGCTAAGGCAGAGATAAGACATTCTAAAGATAGGAAAGGAGTACTTCTTGAACTAGAGGGCGAGGGCGACTTTTGGGTTTATATAAATGGTAAATATGTAAAATTCGTCCAATTAAGGCAAGATATACATGGCTATAATTATGGTAGGGCGTATATCGATGTAGGGGAATATATAAAGGATGGAAGGAATACTATTGCAATCTATGCGGAAAGATGGTGGTGGGGCAACAAGCATCTTCGTATAAAAAGTATAAAGCTAATAGATTATATAGCTAAAATCAACAAATGGATTGTAAGACCCTTAAACTTAATCGACGCTTTAATATATGGCACTGAGAGACCTTGTAATATGCCAGACTATGAAAGTAGGAGCCTAGTCAGGCTCTATGAATGTAAAGTGATTATAGATGGAATGAAGCCATGCCTAACGCCAATGAAATTAGTAATAAAGAACATTACAGGTAAGGGAATAATCTTCTTTAACAAAGTCCCCATTGGGCGCTATTCTACTGATAGTCCCCAAGGGGAGTTCTATATTCCAGATAATCTGATTAGTAAAGAAAACCTTCTGCAATTGCTTCACATAGGGAGAGAACCTTTCTTAGCACATATTGCCATAGAACCCTATGAACTATTAGATAAAAAGGACTTAGAGTTAGAGTTTGGTTAACCTAATAAGTAGGAGGGTCGAAAATGCTAATTGCATTAGATTGTGATAGGACTATGTGGAATCATCCTGACGCAACCAGACTATCACCTCCTTTAAAGAGGATTTCTGACAAAGAAGTAATTGATTCAAAGGGAGAGTATGTAAAGCTTAATGAAGGAATAATACGCTTCCTTAGATATGTAAAGCTGAAAGGTCACAAAACTGCGGTTATTAGTTGGAACGAACCACAGAATGTATTTACTATTCTGAGCCTCCTTGACCTCAATAAATATTTTGACGAGATCATAGTAGAGCCTCATCCAAATAAGGCACTCATGCTAGAGAAAGCACTTAATAAACTTAAAGTTAAGCCTGAAGAGGTAATATTCATAGATGATAACCCAAGGATGATAGAAGTCGTAAGGAGTAGATTCCCCCAAGTCATATGTATTCAATATGGTAAGGACATAGTGAATTTTAATGAGGCTGTAGAGAAGCTTTCAAAGAAATTAGGAGAACCATTAAAAGCATATGTGGCATTACCTATAGTGCATGCTGATAATCTCGAGTTCAATAAGGAGTATGTGAATATTGTAGAGAATTGCGGTCTCGTGGTACTTTCAAAGTGGGTTTCTGGGGAAGTATATGGGCCTATTCTCTCGCCTAAAGAGGTGTTTAAGAGAGATCTGGGAATGGTAGTTAAAGCTGATTTACTTATAGCTGATGTCACTAAACCTAGTCACGGTGTTGGAATGGAGATCATGTACGCGTATATAAACAACAAAAAGATAATAGCTACTTATCATAGAGGGAGCAAGTTATCAGCTTTGATAAGGGGAATGCCAGGAATTCATCTAGTTGAGTATTCAGATATTAAAGAACTTGAGGAGAGATTATGGAGAAAAATATACGAGGTCTTTAGTGGCTAGTTGTCTGAGATTTCCAGTTTTCGGAATAGATTTTCGAGAAACTTTTTACTGGCAAGTACTTCTTGGTCTATATCGCCCTTAAATCCACTCCCTCCTACATCAATTGCAACAAACCCTTTAAAATTAACTCTTTTAAGCACTAAGAAGAGGCCTTCCCAATCGATAGTTCCTTTTCCTAAAGCTAAGTGATAGTTATCTCTACCATCGTTATCAGATACATGAACGTAAAAGATCCTGTCTCCTAACTTAAGAGCTGAGAGAGGTAGTATTTCCTTTTGTGCGTGTAAATGACCTGTATCAAGTACAGCACCGAAGTTGTCAGCACCTACAGCATCTATAAGTCTTAATATCGCATCGGTATTGCTTATGGTTTCGCCAACGCGAGGTTCCATAGCGAGCTTCAATCCATGGTCTTCAGCGATCTTAGCTGCTTCCTTAAAATTCTTAACTAGGTTATCCCAGAACTTTTTCCATGAGAAATCTTCAGGTATTTTAACTTTTATCTGAATACCAAAACTTATTGCTTCTTTGTACGGAACTTTACCTACGAATTCAACTGGAGGAGTGAAGGAGTCAAGCTGTATCATCTCTGACTCAAGATAGGTTGCTAGCTCGCATGCTCTCTTAAAGGCATCTAATGCTTTCTTCACCCTACTAGGATCCATACTAATTATGTCAGGAATTATGGGACAGAAGTTCATGAATTTCAATCCTAACGAGTCTGCTAGTTCCTTTATCTCCTTTCCCTTGGATATTACTTCTTCAAGATTATCGTACGCTAGACCTTCTAGTTCTACATACTTAAAGCCCAGATTAGCCATATCTTTAATGGCTTTAAACGTATTTTCTATACTTGGAGGATAACCATACTTAGTTATAGCATATAACCAAGCACACCCTATCTTCATGAAATAGCACCTAAATAATCTTTTATGAGTTTAAGTTAAAAGCATTTTATCTCTCTTTTAAAGTGTCTAGTGAATCTCTTTGAGCCCTAATGCAATTCTTATGATCCTTAGCGCCTTCCTTACTACATCTGTAGGATCTTTACCAAAAATGAGAATCATAGGCTCTTTCCCCCAGTCCCCTAAGTGATAAACTACATCGGGCACAGTGCCTATTCTTTTGACAGCTTGTTCTATTCCCCAAGGTATAGTAGCTCCTTCTTTTCTTTTTATTTCAGGCGGTTCCTCACGTCTATCATAATATGAAACCTTAAGATTAAGCTTTTTAGCAGCTTCTACTAGGCGTACATCATACCTAAGGTTCATAGCAGATCTTATAGTTGGATCGTAGTCCATCATCTTTATTACCGCCCTTGCTACGTGGGATGAGGCACCAAAAGCTATAGAGCCAACCGGCTTTATAGTTTTACCAATGCGTGCTATCCTACCTAATATTCCGGCTACATCATTTATATTGTGAACATACTTCTTAGGAAGCGCCATTACTAGATTAGTATAGACTTCAGGAATAAATGGTGCAAACAATCTACCATATTTCATTAAAAGGTCTAGACCTTTCTTAAGTTCCTCTATTACTATGTATCGTTCTGCAGGTATCTCTAGCCATGCCGTAGGATTTACAGGACAGAAACCTTTTCCAATACGTAAGCCATGTCTTATGGCTAAAAATATAAGTTCCTTTGCTGTGTTTATCGCATCTTCAAGGTTCTTACCTTTAGCTAACTCAGCAGTGATAGCTGCTGAAAAACTACATCCAGCACCATGAGTACATGCATTCTTCAATCTAGGTTTTGAATACTCCTTAAAGCTACCATTATAATAAAGTACGTCTACGGAATATTCACCATTAATATGACCACCCTTTACCAAGGCAGCATTTGCTCCAAGAGACTTGACGATGTATTTAGCGGCTCTACGAGCATCATCTATAGTCCTTATTTTAATTCCAGATAAGATCTCAGCCTCCATCCTATTGGGAGTAACTATAGTCGCGATTGGAATAAGTCTCCTCTTTAGCACATCAATAGCTTCAGGTCTTAATAAATACGCACCGCCTTTCGCTTTAAAGACAGGATCTACGACTAAAGGTATATCATATCTGCTCAGCGTTTTAGCAACTGCACTAACTATTGCTGAATTGCTTAACATTCCTGTTTTTGCCGCATCTATGCCTATGTCTTCAGCTACAGTCTCGATTTGCTTTACAACTAGATCAGCAGGAAGATCATATATTGCCTTAACTTCTTTAGTATTTTGAGCAGTTACAGCAGTTATTACGACTAATCCATGTACACCTAATGCTGCAAATGTTTTAAGATCAGCAGCAATGCCAGCTCCTCCGCCTGAATCACTTCCAGCTATAGTCAATGCGGTATGTATTAACTCCTTTCGTACCTGCATTTATGCTCCTCTTCCCTCATTTAAGAGATCATCTATTGCAGTTTTTATTTTCTTTATGCCCTCTTCTATAGTCTCTATGCTTGTGCAGAAACTAAATCTTACATATTGTTGTCCTATTTCAGTCTCTGAAAATGCCGTACCTGGGAGGATTAGTACTCCATATTTTGTTAAGAGAAAGTCTACAAACTCTTCTACATTCATATCTACCTTATCTAACAACTTTTTAACTCTAGGGAACATGTAGAAAGCACCAGCACTCTTCCACACCTCAAAGCCATAGATGTCTCTTAAAAGTTCGTACATTCTGTCCCTCCTCTTTTTAAAGAGAGCTACCATTTCCTCTACAGGCTTCCAGCTTCCCTTGAAAGCAGCTACACCGCCTCTTTGGGCAAAGCTAACAGGACAACTATAGACATTCGTTGCTAAAGTTGCAATTCTTTTAACAACTTCCTCAGCTACTACTAAATATCCTAAGCGCCATCCAGTCATGGAGAACGTCTTACTAAGACCGTTAACATATAATACGTAATCCCTCCAGTCCGGATCTTCCAGTACACTATAAAATTCTACATCACCATATACAAAATTATCATATACTTCATCGGAAAGCAGTAAGATTCCATGTTCCTTAGCTATTTCGGCTACTTTCCTTATCTCCTCAGGCCTAAATACAGCACCAGTGGGATTATGAGGATTATTAAGAACAATCATTCTTGTCCTCTCAGATATCTTTTCCTCTAGGTTGCGAATATCTATCCTAAAACCTTCATCTATATTGAAACGTAGAGGAATGTATACTGGTTTGCCTCCAAAGAGCTTGGTTACTTCAGCATAAGCGGGATATGTAGGTTCAGGTATAATAACTTCATCGCCAGGGCCTATATAAGATGCTATGGCCAAGAATATAGCAGTTTTAGCACCCGTTGTTACTATAACTTCACTAGCCTTTACATGTGCATCATATCTTTCATTAAGATAGTCAGCAATACATTGTCTGAGTTCCGGAATTCCCCACGTTTCAGTATATCCAGTAAACCCCTCATCTAACGCTTTTTTGGCCTCATCTCTGATATGCCTAAACGTTACTATGTCAGGTTGACCCAGACCAAAGGAGATTATTCTAATACCCCTTGTCCTAGCAAGCTCATTGGCCTTAGCTAAGTACGTGAAAGCTCTTTCTCCGCTTAGTTTAGTCATGATGTTCTTGAGGTTATCTATGGGCCTTCTCAAACATATCACCTATCATTCTTCGATAACATTATCTTATTGATTAACATATTTATAAGCACGTTTAATACAGCATTAGATACATAAAAATATAAGCATATATACCTAAAGAAATATATAAAGGGTAAAACGTGCTCGAATCAAAATTTACCATTCAGGATATACTCAGAAGTGGGCGCAAATTTTTATTGGAGCCAGAAGCAAAATCTTTATGTACCTATTATGGGATTGACGTCCCTAGATTTGCTATTGCTAAAAACCTTGAAGAAGCTCTTAGGATTGCCAACGAATTAGGATATCCTGTAGTGTTGAAAGTTGTCTCTCCAGACATAGTTCATAAAAGCGATGTGGGAGGTGT
>JAGGUS010000149.1 GCA_021158375.1 Thermoprotei archaeon | reverse complement strand
GACCATGGTAAGAGAACTCTAGTAAAAGTTATAGAGTATGACGCTAAGGCAGGAGCTATTCCAGTGTTCTGGGAAAGTGAGAAGGTCGTAGATATATTCTGGACATTTGTCAGAGAGGAAGCAAATGCAGGTAATGAGAGGGCAAAGGAGTGGATCAATAGATTTAGCAATGATAAATATGGCGCTGCTAAAGAGTATTGGAATAGGTTCCTAGGTAAGCTTGAGGAGCTAACTGGAGCTAAGTGGTCAAAATAAAGTCTAAATATCATCTCATATTTCTTAAAGAAATTATTGTTTTTATTATCCCGCGTGTATTATGATAACATACTTTCCATTCTGAACCCTTCTGCGGATCTTTTACTTTACCATCAGTGTAACATACTGCATACCATTCTCCAAATTTATGATCTGCTTGTTTGTCTAAACACCAAGATATCTGCTTGACTAATAGATCATATGTTTTAAATGTTGCTAAAGCGGATAGAGCTTCTGCTTGTACCCACCAAACTTTATCAGTAATTATCGTATTGCGATATGGAAGGAAGACTTCATAGAAGCCTCCATTATCCTCATCCCAGCCATTATTAATTGCAAACTCTAGCAACTTTCTTGAAATATCTTTTTCGTCTAATTCATAAAACATCCAAGAAACTTCTAAGTTATGACCTATATTTACAACGTAGTGATCTTTGGGTATATCTCCCTTAAAGGTCATATATTCTGCTATGTGTGTACCTAATGGTTCAAAGAACGTCTCTTTAAAAAAGCCCTTAACATTATTAAGTAATCCATGCGCTTCACTAATTCCACTTCTAACTCCTTCCATTAATGCCTCAATGAAGTGCATGATAGAGTTCATGTTCCAGCATCTCTTAGGTATTGAATCTTTAATTTTCCAATCCTTAGTGAATTCATGGTAGAACCCATCCTTATAGGATGCCTTTTCATCAAGGATTTCTAGAGTTTTTACGTAAAGATCCAGAAAGCGGTTTTCCCTAAGTACATGATAAAGTTTGGCTAGAGCCAATAACGCAAAAGCTTGACCATATAGACGTTTATTAGGATCAATGGGTTTCCCAGTTAAATCAAGCTTCCAATACCAGCCACCATAATCGCTGTCCCAGAATTTAAGAAAACAAGAAATACCATGTATTGCAAAATCAAGGTACTGGCTATCACGAAGAAATTCATATGCCGTAAGAAAAGCCCATATCAATCTTGAGTGGGCTACAATTCCTTTAGAATTCTCACCAACATAATTTCCGGCTTCATCAAAAGTTACCTTGTAACCGAGTCTATCTTTTGCTCTAATTAACCAGAAGTTTAATATTTCATCTCTTAAATGCTTTATTAATAACTCATATGTTGAGGAAATACTAGCATTAGATAAGGGCATAATTAACATTAATGTTTTTCCCTTATTATATGTAACCATGAATTACTAAACATTATGATGTTAATATTAGTTATTTTTACACGAAACATTTATTAACAACTCTGTTAAAAGGAGCATTTGTAATGGGATGGGATGAGATGAGGGATGCTGTGGAAGGTTTGGACAAGATGCTAAACGGCATGGAGCTTGTAGATCTTTGGTTCGTAGACCTCATAGGCGCATTGCGCCACGTCAGTATGACTAAAGAATGCTTTTTAAAAAATATGGAAGATAAAATAATTACAAAACTCGATGGATCTAGTGTGCCAGGATTCGCTACTATTGAAAGATCGGATATGAATTTAATGCCAGACTTAGAGAGCATGATAAAAATAGGAAGGATAGCGCACATCTTCTGTTTTGTGTGTAAGCCAGATGGGACACCACATCCAGCGGATCCACGATATCTTGCTAAACGGGCCGAGAACATACTATACGAGAAAGGATTAATCTCATATTGGGGTCCAGAACCAGAGTTCTTCGTATTCGAGGATGTTAAAATACGACTTGTAGAGCCGTGGCTTCAGTACGTGAAAATATATTCTAAGGAAGCTCCTTGGAGCGGTTCACCATATGCTTTACAACATAAAAGTGCATATTACAGGACACCTCCAGCAGACTCACTATTTGAGTATAGAAATAAACTAACGGAGATGCTTAGCACTTACGGAGTAGAAGCAATATGCCATCATCATGAGGTAGCTACGGCAGGACAAATAGAGGTTAATATAAGGTATAGTACGTTGATGAAAATGGGGGATAACCTAATGATACTTAAGTATGTTGCTAAAAACTTAGCACGTGAAATGGGACTTTACGTTACATTCATGCCGAAGCCGCTTTATGGAGATAACGGTTCAGGCATGCATGTACATCAGAATCTAGTAAGTACAGATGGTGTGAATATATTTCATGATGAAGAAGATGATTATGCAATGTTGAGCCAAGTGGCAAGATATTATATAGGCGGGCTAATAGAACATGGAAGAGCGCTGTCAGCTATAGTGGCACCAACAGTTAACTCATATAAGAGGTTAGTTCCAGGGTATGAAGCGCCAGTATATCTAGTCTGGAGCAAAGCGAATCGTAGTGCAGCTGTAAGGATACCTGCGTATAATATAAGAGATGAAAAGAGCAAACGTGTAGAATTTAGACCACCAGATCCTTCATGTAATCCATATTTAGCATTCATCGCTATGTTAGCAGCAGGCATCGATGGTATAAATAAGAGAATAGATCCTGGAGATCCTATTGATGTAAATGTATATCACTTGAAGAGCAGACCAGATATAAGATCCTTACCTCGATCACTCGATGAAGCATTAGATGAGCTAGAAAGCGATATGGAATTCCTAACACCATTTATACCGAAAGATACGATAGAGGTATATGTAGAGCTTAAGAGAAAAGAAGCACTAGAAGTCAATATGAGAATATCACCGTTTGAATACCTTATGTACTTTAACGTGTAACGGTATACATAATACGCTAGTACTTAGCACATATTGAATAGAGGGGAGCGAAGTGAGTATATGCCCTCTTGAATATAGATATGGCTCTCGCGAAATGCGAGAGATATTTTCGCGCAAAAATATTTTCTCTAAAATGGCATTAGTTGAAAAGGCGCTTCTTTATGGATTAGAGAAGGCAGGCATAGCTCCAAGAGGCATTAGTAAACACATGGAGAAGGCTATTAAGGAAGTAGATCCTAAAAGGATAGATGAAATTGAGAAGAAAATTGGTCATGACATAATGGCGTTAACAATAGAACTAGCAAGATTGTCAGGAGAGGCGGGTTCTTATATTCATCTTGGCGCTACAAGCTATGATATAGTGGATACGACGTGGGCGCTTTTAATACGTGATGCACTAACTATAGTGAAAAGTAAGTTAAGAAAACTAATAGAAATATTAACGAAATACTCAGAGGAATATGAAGATCTAGTAATGGTAGGACGTACTCATGGTCAGCATGCCTTACCGATAACCCTCGGTTTTAAGTTTGCAAATTATGTCTATGAATTTAGTAGGAGTTATCAGAGATTAAAAGAACTCGAAAGGAGAGTTGTTCGCGGAAAAATATCAGGTGCAGTAGGTACGATGGCTGCATGGAAAGATAGAGGACTGATAGTAGAGAGAGAAACTCTTAATCAACTTGGACTTGAACCACACGTAATATCAACTCAAGTAGCTCCAAGAGATGGTTTTGCGGAGTTGATATGTGCGCTGGCTATACTTGGATCTCAGATGGACAGACTTGCTTTAGAGATTAGAGAGCTAATGAGACCAGAAATACTTGAAATGGCAGAAGGAGTAGAGAAGAGAGTTGGAAGTAGTACGATGCCACATAAATTAAATCCAGTAACATGCGAAAGAATAAGTGCTCTAGCGAAAATCTTAAGGGGATTCATAATAACAGCTTTAGAGAACATACCCTTATGGCACGAAAGGGATCTGACAAACAGCGCCGCTGAAAGGATACTAATTCCACATGCATTCCTTATTATCGATGAAATGCTTGATTGCACGTATAGAG
>JAGGUS010000104.1 GCA_021158375.1 Thermoprotei archaeon | reverse complement strand
CTCGTACTCTGGATCTTCATTTATGTCGAAAAACTCAACATCATATTCATCTTTTAAGTCAATATAGCCATAGTTCCTAAGAGCAGTATCTATTGATCCTAAAGCAGGCCCCTCTGCTATAATGATATGCCTTCTACCGACGTATTTGTAAATGAAATCGATTAATGCCTTCACTGAATCAACAGGAGTAGCTGAGAGGCTTACGTGTGTTGAAACAAAATTAGGCTTTATGAGTATAGCTTTCGCTTTCTTCATATCATCTACTATTCTATCTGCTAGTAGGTTTAATACCCTTAAGACTCCGTCATAATGACTATCACTTCGAGATAACGCTACAACCATGTGAGATACCTCCATAGAATGTGATACTCTAGGATAATTAATGTATCAGAATACAAATATATCCTTACCTCTATTGCTACTCGCTAGGCACAACATGAGATAAGACCTATAAATATGTTCATCTCTAGAATATATTCGGAACGCTATGAGCCCGATGAGCTACGCTGTCCCCCTTTGTTGATCATTGATGAAAGTAGGCGGGGTTTAGCTGAGGGCGAGCTCATTTAAACCTTATACTGGAAATAGTTAAATACCAATATATCTCATGATCTCTCTGAGGTCCCCTCATATGAAAGCGCGCAGAGTCAAATTCATGATAGTTCCATGGGAGGAGGCCTTATCATTATGTAAGAAGCTTGCGATGCTAATAATTGATGACAGCTATTATCCTGACGTTATTGTAACTATAGCGAGAGGGGGATTTATTCCAGCTAGAATAGTCGCTGATTTCCTTGATGTACGTGAAATGTATAGTATAACGTTAAAATCATGGGGTACTATTGAGAGACATGGGCCTCCAAAAGTCGTTCAACCATTAAATGTAAGCCTTAAAGACAAGCGCGTGTTAATAGTAGATGAAGTAGTCGATACAGGAGAGAGCATGGAGGTAGCGTTCAAACACGTTAAAGAGATAGGGAAGCCAAAGGAGATTAAAACAGCTGTTTTGCACTATAAGACGAGAAGTAAGCACATACCTAACTACTATGTCATTAAGGTTGAGGAGTGGAAATGGATAGTCTATCCCTGGAGCATTCATGAAGATATAAGGGATTTATTAAGAAGGTTAGGCGATCTCCGTTCTTTCTCCGTAGAGACCGCTATAAAAGCGTTGAGAGAAAAGTACTCTCTCACAGTACCAAAAGAATCCATAAAGGAATCTTTAATGATGTATAAAATTAAGAATTTTAAGTAGGTCTACGGCGTTACTATTACTTTTACTGGATTACCCTCCCTCTTGAGGATAACTTCAAATGCTTCTTTTATATTCTCCAATGGGAACCTATGTGTTATTAGGGGTTTCAACTTTATCTTTCCTGCTGATACTAGCCTTATTGCTGGTTCATAGACGTTAGCGTATCTAAACACTCCAAATATCGTTAACTCCTTATCTACTAGTAATGCTGGATCGAATGAAATCTCCTCCTTTTCAAATATTCCTATCTGTACTATGCTCCCTCCCGGCCTTACGATACGTAAGGCATCTTTGAACGCTTTCTCACTACCTGAAACCTCAAATACGACGTCTACGCCCCTACCATCAGTTATTTCCATTACTCTCTTAACTACATCTTCTTTACTGACGTTTATAACTACATCAGCACCGACTTTTTCAGCTAATTCTAATCTGTAATCCAACAGGTCTGTAGCTATGGCATATCCGGCACCACATGCTTTTGCTGCCTGCAACGTAAGCAATCCTACTGGCCCACAGCCAAATACTGCAATCACGGCTCCATCCTCCATATTGCACCTTCTAACTCCTTGCATCCCTACAGCTAGAGGTTCTATTAATGCGCCTTCCTCAAAGGTTATGTTTTCTGGAAGCTTATAGACGAATGCAGCGTGCGCAGGTGCATATTCTCGAAAAGCTCCATGTATTGGAGGAGCACCATAGAACTTCACGTTAGGACAGAGATTATATTTACCCGATTTGCAGTAATAACAGAATCCACAAGGGAATCCTGGCTCTATGGCAACTCTATCTCCTTTCTTTACATTCGTAACATTCTCGCCTACTTCTACCACTTCTCCAGAAGCTTCATGACCAAGTACTAACGGCTCTTTAACTACAAACGATCCACACCTACCAGTTTTATAGAAATGCACATCAGATCCACATATACCAACTGCTTTAATTCTAAGTAATACCTCATTCGGCCCTATCTCTGGTATATCCATTTCTTCAATTCTTATGTCATAAGGCTTATAAAGTATAGCAGCTTTCATCTTCCCCTTCACTATTCCCCCCTTTATTTTATCATAGTTATCAATATTTAATCATTAATTTATCTTATTAAGAAGAATCGCTTATGCTTATTAAGATCATGGCCATATTCCTCTCGTCGTTACTGCTTCGGTGACTCGAGATATCGCTATCATATATGCTGCTTCTCTAAGCCTTACTTCCTTATCACGGCCCACTTTAATTACCTCATTAAATGCATTGACTAGCTTCTGCTCTAACTCTCGTCTAACCCTATCTATTGACCAGGGCGTCCAAGTTAGATTTTGAACCCACTCAAAATAGCTTACTACCACACCGCCAGCATTTGCTAATATGTCTGGAATTACTAACACTCCTTTCTCATAAAGGATCTTATCTGCCTCAGGTGTTGTAGGCCCATTTGCTCCTTCTACTATAATTTTTGCATTTATATTATCTGCAT
>JAGGUS010000006.1 GCA_021158375.1 Thermoprotei archaeon | reverse complement strand
CGGGCATCCTTACTAAGGCACGTCCATCTCTTGTTACCTCAATTTCGAGATCCTCACTACGTACGTAGCGCCTTAAGAATTTCTCTAAAGCCATTTTAGCTCTTAATTCTACTTGAGACCTCGGCTTACGTATGGGCACTACGAATGTCCGCTCACCGAAGACGTATATCTCATATTCCGGTTCACCGCTTAGGAAGTCCCTTACTATTACTACGGGTCTAGCTAAGTCTGCCTCTCTCAATCCATAAGGTATTTTAACAACCATTTCAAGTTCGTATACTTTCGCAACTATTCCGTCCTTAAGGAATATAACGGTATCTATAATTGAAGGTATCATTCCAAGCTCGACCTTCCCAATGAACCTCTGAATTGCATCAATAGGTGACGTAGCGTGTACTACTCCAATCATTCCTACTCCAGCTAATCTTAGGTCAGTATATAATTTGAAATCCTCTGTTGTCCTCATCTCATCGAAAACGGTATAATCAGGTCGTGAAAGAAGGAGTACATTATGTAGTTCTCCAGGAGTAGCCCTTGCCTTGGAATATTGTGTGGTCTCTGGCGGTAATTGAAGATCTCTGGGCGACTCTATAGTTTTTATTATCTTGCCCTTCCTTAAGTAATACTCTGCTAAAGCTTGTGCAAATGTCGTCTTCCCCATACCAGGGGCTCCTGCTATGAGTATGCCTTCAGCTCTCTCCTCGAGCCTCTTAATGAGCCTTTCCGGTAAGTTATAGTCCTCTAACTTTAACTTAACTATAGGCCTTACAATTGTTATCTCTAAACCGTTGGATAAAGGCGGTCTAGTTATTACTATTCTGTAGCGGCCTAACTGTATCAATCTAGAGTAATTACCCTCATAGTCTACATATGCGTCAGGTCTAGTATTGCAAGCTTCTAATATCTCACGGACTATTTGCTCTAATTCCTCTCTACTTAATGGGGTCTTTTGAAGCATTACGAATTTCCAGGCGCCTGGCCTTCCTTTCTTAGCAAATGGTGGGCAACCCTCCTTTAAGTGTACGCTCATCGTATGATCATCAAAGAATTTCTCAAAACTATATTCTCCGCTGGAAATCCGCCTTAAATACAATACCTTAACTCCTATAGCACATGCAGTTCGATATTGTATCATGCTACTTGTTACTAGAACGCCATTTAATTCCTTAGCAAGCTCACATAACATTAAATCCGTATCGTCTACTTGCCCTCTTTTAAAGCCATCGGGGATTTCATGCGTAAATATTACGTTTAACTCCTTTTCTTGGCAGATCTTACAGACTATCTCTATCTCCTTAAGACCTATATCACCTTCACTCATTCCTTTAGTCATTAACTGACGGAAATGATGGATCAAATACATATGAATAAGAATATCACCACGTATCTTACCTTCTTC
Organism: Thermoprotei archaeon; assembly: GCA_021158375.1. Classification (GTDB taxonomy): domain Archaea; phylum Thermoproteota; class Thermoprotei; order QMSL01; family B3-G16; genus B3-G16. The sequence goes on along the minus strand of JAGGUS010000006.1, from coordinate 12,518 downwards.
TATAGCCTCCTTTAGAGTCCCATCTACTATGACAGATGAATCCGGAATGTATAGCTTGCGTTCCGCACTTAGACTCAAATTTACTCCCTCTTTATGTGTTTGATATATTTAGTACTCACTTCCTTAAGAGGAAGACCTAAATAAATATTTATTTCCCAATTACATTTTGATCCATTTTGTACAGATAAATGGGGAAGTCCTTAATAGGAGTACGTACGTGACGAACCTCTACTGGAGTCCAGGAAGGTATAGGAAAGAATATAGAGACAAGCCTAGTTTCAGGTCTTAATTCCCTCATGAACTTTACCTTAAGAGCGTTATTTACAGTTGATGAAAGGTATAGAGTTATCGCAGTAGCTGCTGAGAGGTCTATTCGGAAGAAGTCACCCCTTATTATTTCGACGAGAGGTAGTACACCAGCTTTACGAGCGTTCTCTCTTGCAATCTTTACTAAAGCTCTCCGAATTTCAATACCAATAGCTCTAACTCCATAAAGCTTTGCTGCCATTATTAAAATACGACCATCGCCACATCCTAAATCAAACAATATGTCGTTCTTTTTTAATTTAAGCATATCTAAAGCGGCACGTACTACGTTTTTAGGCGCAGGAGAATAGTGTACTATAGGAGCACGCATTTGCATACTAGTAATATAGGAGACCTTTGCTTAAATAAATAATATTAGGATATCAGCTCTGTTATATCGGGCGATACCTTCTTCAACATTAATAGAAAAGCTCCTTTACTTTTAAACGCTATGTTTAAGAGGGGGAATATTATTGATAGAAAGATACGAAGATATAGAACGATTAACATTACTCGCACTAGGCAAGCTCATTAAAGATGCTAGAGGAAGCGTTGTTACATTTACTTGTAAAAAGCTAGCGAAGATGGCAAAGATTTCTACCAAGCCAGTAACTTTAACGCTAGTACGCGCAGTACTCGAAGAACTGAGGAGGGAAGGCTATATTACGATATACAAGGTCTCCTCACATGGAATAAAGTATATGATAACAAGAGATAGCCCACTTTGGCGATTTTATAAGGTTTCACAAAGCATACCGACTAATGTAAGACAAGTAGTGGCAAAAATAAAGGCAGATATCAGTAAGGTTAATTAGGTAAGTTAAGATCAGATATAGAACGACTATGTCGATAGCTGTTAAGATACTAGTAGATAGACCACCCATTACTGAGAATGAGCTCAGGAAATTACTTAACTTTGCTATATCTGAAGTCGCTCGTGAAGGATTGTATGTTCCAGAAGTATTTGCGATAATAGTTATCTCTAAAGAGGATTTTGAAAGATCAAAGGAGCAAGGAGGGATAGTGAACGCCAATTTTATATACCGTGAAGTCCCTGTGGACACATTAATAATACGTGGGGATATCCATACGAACGTGTTCGTTATGGACTTTCTCAAAGCCATCTATGTGATAGCACTTTATAGAACAGCGCTCGTAGTAGATATGAAAAAAGGAGAAGAATGGGCAAGAGAGCACTTTATAAAGGCCTTGTCATATATGGTTTCTTAGACTATGTTCAAATTAAAAAACATGCCACTAGATGTCTTTAACAATATATTAGTCACTACCATACCAGGGCTTGAGGACATAGTATTAGATGACTTAAAAAATACAATCAATTTCAAGGAGGGTATAAAATGTCCTAATGGCCTTAGGGGGAAGGTGTTAATTAAAGGAGTAAGTAAAGTCTCACTGGAAAGACTGTTGAAGCTTAGAAGTATTGAGAGAATAATAATGCTTTTAGGTAGTACGAAGATCGCTAAAAAGAGAGAAGGGCTTCACGCAATATATAAATACTGTTTAAAGCTACCCTTCGAATACTTCATAACACCGCATACACGAATAGCTGTAATTTCACAAAGAGAAGGAAATCAAGAGTATACATCATTAGATATATCAAGAGTTGTCGGTCAAGCAATTATAGATAGAATAATTAATGAATACGGTATAAGACCTCCGGTTGATCTAGACTATCCAGATATAGCAATATATGCAGAGGTAATGAACGATACGTTTATGATAGGAATAGATACAACATGGCCATATGCGCTTCACAATAGAAACTATAGAAAGTATATCCATCCATCTTCACTAAGACCTACAATAGCATATGCTCTCGTGAAGCTTTCCAGGGCGAGAGATAAAGAGTTAATTCTAGATCCTATGTGTGGAGGAGGAACAATACTTATAGAGGCAACGCTTACATTTCCTCATCTTAAGGCATTTGGAATGGATGTAAATCAGGTTTTTGTTAAAGGGGCTTTTAAGAATGTAAGTGCCGCTGGAGTTAAAGGAAGAGTTATATTGAAGGTTGGAGATGCACGTATCCTAGATAAGGAGTTCCCAAATGTAGAGTTTGATAGGATAATAACAGATCCTCCATACGGGATAAGAATGAGGCCAAGAGGACTAAAGGAGCTTTATGAGCGATTTTTAAGATCATCTCTAAGTGTTCTTAGAGATAATGGAACTCTAACTCTTATAACAATTCAGAGGAGGCTTACGCTATCCATTGCTAGTAAGCTACATTATAGAACGGTTCATTTAAGAAAGATTTATCAAGGCGGACTTTACTCATATGTCATTGTGCTTGAGAAGCGCGTATCTTAGGTAATATCTGTCTGAGCCTACTTTCTCTCACTTTGAATATACTGCGTGTCATATCATATACCAATTCATCTGAAGGAGCACTTTTAGGAAAGCCTACTTTAAGACATAATGTGTGCTTAAAGGCCTCCTTCTCTAAACTATCCTTAACCCTACCTGAGGCAATAGCTTCGCCTAACCGTAAGGCTATAAAAAATCGAGCAAAGCCACGGAATCTATCTTTAAGATCAGTGTAAGCCTCAACTATTCTGCTGAAAACACTTAGGAATTCCTCCTCACTAAGAAAACCAAGAAGCATTAATGTAAGACCAAAGCGTAGTACTCGAAATATTATCCAAGACTCTTTCTCTGTGCCAAATACGTCCTTAAACACTTCTTTCACATTATCACCATTTAGTATTCTAAAGAAGGTACTTTCGCACTTTTCCTCAAGATCGAATATCTTTTGCACTATACTAAGCTCGTCAGAAACACCAAGGCCATATTTCCCTACAATGTAGAGAGTGATTAATTCCTTGTCGAAAATATCTATTTTTGTCTTGCCTCTTATAGGTTCGATCATCCTTTCCTGATAGTACTTCTCTAATAGAGAGCGAACTTCATCTCTGCTTTCAATTTCACCATTTAGCAACTTACTCCATATTTCAATACAAGCTTCTATTCGATCCTTGTAAAGATCCTTTCTCTCTTTGTTCATTTAATGCTCTCACCCGCTTTGAATTACGATCTTACATGGCAGGGGCAACTTAGATGCAGCTCTTCTTAAGGCTTCTTTAGCTTGCTCTATGAACTGCCTACGTGTTCTTATTGTTATGACCTCTTGTCCACGTCTTACTCTTGCGGCTCTCCCTATGGGAGTACCAAAAGCGAGACGCATACCATCCTGCAATCTATCAGCACCAGCTCCTGCAATCATCTTATTCTCACGTAGTATATGATGAGGAAATACACGTAGTTTGAAGAAGTAATTTTGTGAGCCTACCTCTGTTGATAGATATCTTGTTGCGATTACTCTTGCAGCCTCAAGAGCATTAGACCTTATCTGACCATCCTCAAGAACTACTAAATGTAGTGTTATATCGAAATTACCATGAGGATCGCCGTCTTCAAATTTAGCTATATTAACGGGAGGTATACTTGATATATACTCAAGCCTGGTATATGGCGGTCCTTTTATCCGTCTATAACAACGCCCTGGTCTCAATGGCATTATCTTAACACCTCACTTCATTAGAATTGGAGCATCTTTGAAATAAACTTTTCTCAGAGCATTTATTTAAAAGTGATGCCGTTCTTCTAAAGACTCCATAAAGAGCATGGATCTCAGTTGAACTTATGAGAGCCCTGCCGACTAATCTTCGAAATGCTAGAAGAGCTCGCTGTTTCTTAACTTCAGGATATTGTATCTTATCTAATAGTAGCTCGAAGAACTTAATGAGGCGCTCTTTCTCTTCGCCGCTTGCTTTATGAATGAAATGTATTTGTTTATCTCTCATACATTTATAAAGCTCATAGAGTAATATCGCCGCGGCGTGAGATACATTTAAAATAGGGTAGTCAGAATTGGCCTCTATTGTAACCACGATATCGCATTTCTCTAGGACTCTATTTGGTAATCCATGATCCTCTCTGCCTAATAGTAAGCCTAGCTTACCATAAACCTTAGAATTCCTTATCACTTCTATGAATTCCGTTAACGTTATAGCAGCCCTCTTAAGGTTATGATCCCTACCCGGTTTACCAGTAGTGCCTACTAGGAAGTCTACATCTTTTATAGCTTCGTCAAGACTTTTCGTTATTATAGCGTTTTCTAATATATCTTGTGCATGAGCAGCCATCATCTTAGCTTGGGTTCCAATTTTGATCTGAGGATTGACCAGATATAGCTCAGTAAATCCAAAGTTTTTTATAACACGAGCTATATAGCCTATATTAATTTCATAAAGAGGCTCCACAAAAATTGTACGCACGTCAAGTAACTTCATTTATATCAGCTCCTCTCAACTTTAATCACAACTAATTCCTCATCATATATTTTTCTCGACAAGACTATACTCCAATCAAGTCCGAATTCACACATTACACGGGATAGATACTTCATATTGCGAAATAGCCAGGTGAATAGTATCTTGCCTTGTAATGAAATCATTTCCTTAGCATTAAGAATAAATTCACGAATGAGTTTAAGAGAACCACTATATGCGAAGTCATAGGGCTTAGAGTTAATTAGATAAGGCGTATTAAAAACTATCATGTCGTAATTGTCTCTCTCAACTTTACTGAATAGATCACTAATAAAGGCTACTATACGTCTTCTACATCCGTTTAGATATGCGTTTAAGACAGTACATCGAACAGCAAAAGGATTTATGTCTACTGCAATTACTTTTTTGAAGAATTTAGCTAACGTTAGGGAAAGGATCCCACTACCGCATCCCATGTCTAACGCCTTTTCACGTCTCTTCATATCATGTACTTCTTTGTATATAGCATTAATCATAAGAAAAGAATCTACATCTGGGAGATATACAGCTGGATGTACAATTAATAGGTAATCTTGTACCCTAATGAGCAATGCGCCTTCCCCTTTATTGTATTATAAGTACTAGGATAAAGGCTATATATCATATACCATTAATTAATATCGTAACTTGGTGATTTTTAGTGTCCAAGAGAGTAGGGCATGAAGTACAAGTGGAGATATTGAAGGCTCTCTCCAATCCAGTTCGCCTTAGCATAATCAGTCTACTTAATGAAGAGGGGCCTCTGAGCTTTAGTAATATATTAGATAGATTAGGCCTCAAAAAGGAGGAGGCAGGCAAATTCCATTTCCATTTAAGGAAACTTATGGCAGCATACCTGGTAGAGAAAGATCAAAAGACAGGAGTATACTACGTAACGGAATTAGGCAGGACAATAATTTCTTGGCTTAATAGCCTTACAGCTGAAAAGGAGCAAGGGAGCCTTATACTTCATGATACCATCAACGATACCAATAAGAGAATAAACGAGAGAGATATATACGATATACTAACTAGGAAAATGGATTTACCGAAGCGCATAGCAAGTGAAGTAGCTCAGAGTACTATAAAGAAACTTAGAGAGATATCCTCAGAGACTAATATATGCTCAATAACTAACGTATACTTAGCAATACAGTACACACTTTACGAAATGGGATATGCAGAATATGCAAAACACATCTTCTCGTTGGCAGTACCCTCAATTATGTTTCAGAACGCATTAGAGTATGATGAAATAGATATAGAGGATCTCGGAGCTTTATTACTAAAAGAGTATATATACTCGAAATTGATACCTAGAAACATATATAAGCAGATATTAAGGGGAGTAATACACATACCTTTCATACGTAGGTGGCCCATAAGGGCTATTAGTATTAGATACCCGCCTTTATGGATTGAAGAGAAAATAAATGCTAAAAGGCACAAGCTAGATGATATAATTTCAAGAATTTACGATATATTATTCCGAAATAAAAGATTTGTCGCCTATGATCAAGTATTAGATCATATAAACTTTATATTAGCTCAAGCTGAAGATGAGGTTAACGTTAATCTTCATATAAAAAATTTAATTAGAATGTTCGGCATAATGACCGAAAACGGCATTATTCCAACTCTCATTTTAGACTTATATCCTAACAGAGAGATAAAGAGCATGGGATTAATAGACTACGAGGAGAGAGCAAAGAACATAGCTAAAGTCTTTCTTAATACGTTTCTTAATGATCCTGGAAACTGGATATTAGAAAATGCAATTATGATGAGGATTGGAGGTAAGGAGAAAACACCTGAGGATATATACAATTTATTCCTAAAATCACTAAGCATATGGGGAGTTCCAGGATTAATAAATGGGAGGGTATTTGAGGAAAGAAAGATAATAGGCAGTTACTCTAGCCTCGGATTACCCATTACGTTTAAAGAGGAGACATATGAATATCCATTGATAATATCAGATGTAATATCTCTTAACACTTTAAAAATGGCAATAGAATCTAATGAGAATAACGATGCGTTCTTGGACAAGCTCTATGACGGCATAGAGATGGTTGTTCAAATGTTTGAAATAAAACATAAATACATATTAAAGAGATTAAAGGATGCGAAGGAGGGAAGGTTGTTAGTTCATAACGGAGAAAACCTAATGTATGTAGTAAACCTTTCAGGATTAATAGGTGCATGCTCTATTCTAAGTAATAATGAGACCGATGAGACTATTAGTTTACTATTGAGAGATCTGAACTTTATAAACAATTATTTCCATGAGCTATCTAAAGGGCATGATCTGAACCTAAGAGTGACTGTAATGAATATAGTAGATGAGGATACACACTTCTCAAGAACCCTTAAGGAATATTCAGATTTGAATATATCCATGATAGAATATGATCTTAGCGATATGAAAATAAGCTTAAATAAACTATTCACGATAGCAAGTCGTCTGCATATGTTAACTGGGGGAGGGCATGTATTAAATATACTCGTAGGCAGCCATGTACCAAGTAAGATTTCATTAGAGAGGTTGTTATCTGTATTCCTTAGTAGTAAAATTCATGTACTTTGTATAACGCCAGATATAACATTATGTAAAGCTTGTGGTAATATGAGCTATGGATATAAATATAGATGTGACTTCTGCTCAGCCCTTGGCTCCTACATAATACATTATGGTAGGCGTACGTTGAGATATGAAGCTATAGATCTATGGCCTACTTTCAGAAGGATGCATTACTTAAGAAGATATCGTCATATACTTGTTTAATATCTTTAGCATAGGGAGGTTAGCGTATGATATTAAGTGACTTCGATTTACAAGGTTATATAATGAGCGGCAGATTGGTAATCAAGCCCTTTGATGAGGACATCTTAAGGGAGAATGGAATTGATCTTAGAATCGGAGGACAGATAGCTAGACTTAAGAGGACAGATAAGGTCTTCGATGTAATGTCCTTTAGCAAGAAGCCCGAATCGCATAACTATGAGGATTTCTTTACAATAGAAGAAGTAGAGGAGTTCATAATAAATCCATTTGAACACGTACTTATAACATCATTAGAGTACTTAGAACTACCGAATGATCTTATGGGATTTGTTGAATTAAGATCTACCTTCGCCAGGATGGGGTTGATCATACCGCCTACTATAATAGATGCTGGATTCAAGGGCCAAATTACCTTGGAAGTTAGAGGAGCTCCATTTCCAATAAAGCTGAAGAAGGGAATGAGATTTGCTCATGTGATCTTTGCTAAACTTATGAACCCCGTCTTGAAGCCCTATAGAGGAAAGTATTTCAAGCAACAAGGCGTCACACTACCTAAAGTCGATTAAGTTTTGATCAGTTGCCTTTTAGTAACATAATTGCGGCAGCTAGATCTCCTTTTGTCGCTTCTAGGGCTTTTCTCGCTTCTTCTAGGCTAACACCAGCTTGTGACGCAACTAGTTGTACGTCTTCTTCGCTTATTTCTAAGGCTTCTTCTTTCTCCTCCTCTTTACGCTCTACTTCCTTTTCCTCACCCATAATTTGATATACCTTTTGCCCAGATATGCTCATTACTAGGACTTGAGGATTCTCTATTATTATATCCTTATCCTCAGTATGTATTATAACCTCTACTACGCCTTCTAGTTCCTCCATCTCGACTCCAAGACGCTTAGTCATTCTTCTCAGCTGTCTTGGACTTATCCTCCTCATATATTCCCCGTCTTACTCTAACTGCAACACCCCTATTTAATAGTATCATCTCTTCACCACTAAGTACGGCACGGCCTACAGCTAGCAGATCATCGCTTTGATTGACTACTATAACCTCCATACCAGGACGTATGTTTTTGTCTACTTGAACCACATGTTTTGCAAATACATCTCGTCCTTTCTTTATGAACTCGGCTACATCGTCTTTTACCACTACGCGTAGCTTGGGAAATTTAAACGCCTTCTGAAGCCGCCTTGCACCCTCTAATGAAAGGCTTATCATGCCATCATGTGCTCTTATACTCATTACACGTTTCCCGTTCACGTACACATGCCTTATTTTCCCAGTAGCTTTGGATCGCTCAACATAAATATCCTTACCATAGAGTAGGGCAGAGCCAGCTCCTCTTCCAAAGAGGAAGTCAGCTAATATCATTATTTTATAGATTTCAGAGGGCGTAGCAGGTCTTCTCATTGCAATAGGTTTATTATTTTACAGAGGGATAAGTTCTTTGGTGTAAACTTGGAATGTGAACTATGTGGTGCTAAAATTCAAGGACGGCCTATAAAGATTAGACTTGATGGAGTGATACTTAATGTATGTAATGCTTGTGCTAAGCGTTATAGTAAGTATGTAATTAGAGATAGCGCCATTCAGAGAAGCATGCCTAGGCCTCGACGTGTAGTTCGTATACGAACACAACCTAAGCTAAGAGAATTAGAATATGAAATAGTAGAGGATTTCAATGTTCGTATACGTAAGGCTCGTGAAGAGCTAGGCCTCACGCGGGAGTTACTTGCTCAGGAGTTAGGTGAGAAGGAATCAGTTATAAGGCGTATAGAGGAAGGGAGACTTGTACCTACAATTGATATGGCTAGAAAACTGGAGAGAATACTTAAAATAAAGCTTTTAGAACCAGCAGAGAGTGTATCTTATGAGAAATATGTGAAGAAGAGAGGAGGCCCCATATTAACGTTAGGAGATATAGTAGTTATTAAAGACAGGAAGAAAGGGACAGAGGAGTATGAAGGAAAGGAGCATTAAGCCAAGAGTTATATTGATCGAAAGGGTTGAGCCAGGAGATAAAAGGGCGCATTTAGATGAACTTAAGTCATTAGCTGAAGCTACTGGTTATGAAGTAGTCGCCCAAGTAATTCAGAAGCGACATATGGATTCAAAATTCAATATAGGCAAGGGGAAAGTAAAGGAGATAAAGGATCTAGTAGTTAAGAAGAAGGTGGATAAGGTAATCTTCTATAATCAGCTTAAGCCTAATCAAGCATTTAATCTACAAGAAGAGTTAGGAGTAGATGTAATTGATAGATTTCAGCTAATATTAGAGATATTCGCGAAACATGCAGGATCTAAAGAAGCTAAACTACAGATAGAGCTGGCTAAATTAAAGTATGAACTACCACGTGTAAAGGAACTTGTAAGAAGAGCTAAAATGCGAGAATTGCCAGGAATTTCACGCGGTCCAGGTGGGTATCAAGTAGATATCTACTATCGTGCAGTAAGAAGGAGAATTTCATACATAACAAAAGAACTTGAAAGGTTAAGGAAGCAGAAACAAATACAACGAAAAGCGCGTTTCATGTTGAGAATACCACTAGTTGTCCTAACAGGTTACACTAATGCGGGGAAAACGACGCTTTTCAATAAACTTACTAGAGAGTCAAAAACTGTAAGTTCTTCACCGTTTTCAACGCTATCGACAACCACGCGTCTCGTAAACTTTCGGGGTTACCAGTTCCTAATATCAGATACAATAGGGTTCATAGAAGATCTACCACCACTACTAATAGAGGCATTTCACACGACACTAGAGGAGCTAATATATGCAGATCTCATACTGCTTGTAGTTGACATAAGCGAAGATGTAGAAGAGATAAAAAGGAAAGTTAAGGCATCTCTTAAAGTTCTAAGTGAGATAGGAGTTATGGGAAAACCCATACTTCTTGTTCTAAACAAGGTAGATATCATAGATGAGAAAGAGCTCAACGAGAAAATAAAGAAAATAGCTTTGAATATAGAGCATAAAGTAGCGATATCAGCTAAGACAGGGAAAAACATAGACAAACTATGCGAGATGATAGTAAGAATGTTGCCAAGATTACGCACGATTAGAGCTATGATACCAATAGATAGCCTTCCAAATGTATTTCATAGGTTCCATAAGCTGAAAGTTAAAGTCCTTGAGGTAGGTGAGAAGGCGTTAGTAGAGTTAGTATTTCCCTATGGATTAACGCCACATATACAAAACTATATAAGTGAGTTAGGAGGGGACATACTAGTCCATGCCTAAAGTAGTAGTGTTGAGAATGGGGCATAGACCACAGAGAGATAAAAGAATTAGCACGCATGTAGCGCTTATCGCTAGAGCGTTTGGAGCTGATGGGATAATATTTTCAGATGTTGTAGACGAAAAAATATACAAGAAGGTGTTAGATGTCGTCAATAGATGGGGAGGACCATTTTTTATAGAGATGGGAAAACCTTGGAGGAAAATTATTTCTGAATGGAAAAGTAAAGGAGGGATAGTCGTTCATCTTACTATGTATGGAGAGAATATCGAAAATAGTGATGTTCTTGATAGAATCAAGAAAGAGGGAAAAGATATATTAATAGTTGTCGGAGCGGAGAAAGTTCCCAGAGAAGTTTATGAGTTGGCTGATTATAACGTCGCTATTGGAAACCAGCCACATAGTGAGTGCGCAGCATTAGCTGTCTTCTTGGATAGATTTTTCGAGGGGAAAGAATTATTAAAGGAGTTCGTGAATCCTAAAGTAAAAATAATACCTTCTAAGAGGGGAAAGAAGGTAATTAAGCTCAATGAAGTTAATTGGGGGAGGGTAAGATCAAGATGACAGATACAAGTGAGAATATAGTAGAAGTAGTCAAGATGATATTTGGAGAAGTCCATGCAAAAGTAGTAAAGGTCATGATGGAGAATGAAGGTAAGGAAATGAGAGATGAAGAAATAGCGAAAAAGATCGGTATGAGAGTGAATGAAGTAAGAAGAGTACTCTACGAGCTACACAATAAACAGATAGCCACTTATAGGAAAGTAATAGATCCGAGTACTAGATGGTATACGTATTATTGGAAGCTAAATACGGAGAACATATACACGCTAATAAAGAGAAGGAAGAGACGTGTAATAGAACTACTTAAGCAAAGATTAGAATATGAACGTAATAACACGTTCTTTAAATGTACAAAAGGAGAGAGGTGTCCTATAGTCACCTTTGATGTAGCTATGGAACATTACTTTAAATGCCCTACATGTGGTGCTCCTCTTGAACAATTCGATAACAGTAAAATTATAGAGCTTCTAGAGAAAAAGATCTCTGAGTTAGAGGAGGAGTTAAGAAACGATGTATAAAGTAATAGATCTTTTTAGCGGAGCGGGAGGTTTTTCTAGGGGGTTTAAAGACGAAGGATTTAAGATAATAGGGGCTGTAGAGAACTTTAAACCGGTAGCCGAGGCATATATTAATAACTTTCCTGATACCTATATAGTAGTGGACGATATAAAGAACGTTGATGCTCTGGAGTTTATCGATCATATAGGCGATGAGCCGGATGTAATAATAGGGGGACCTCCATGTGAGCCTTTTACTAGAGCGAATGCTCGTAGATATCCAAACCCTATTGATAGGTTGTATAAAGATCCTATAGGAAGGTTAGTTCTCCATTTTATAAGATTTATAGCAGATCTTCAACCGAAGGTATTCGTAATGGAAAATGTACCAGGAATACTTGAAGGAGAGCTAACACACGTTCTAAGAAAGGAATTTAAAAGAGCAGGCTACAAAGAGATATATTTCAATAAGCTCAGAGCGGAGGATTACGGGACACCGTCGAGAAGACTACGTGTGTTCATATCTAATATCCCCATAAGGCCACAGAAAGTAAAGAAAAGAGTTAAGGTTATAGACGCTATAGGAGATCTCCCTGAACCAGACGATATACACGATATACCAAATCATGAATATGTGCCCATATCTCCAAGGAAATTAAAGAGAATAAGGAAATTGAAGTGGGGACAAGCATTAATACATTATGGAGGCGCTGAACATAGAGTTTACACTAATTTCGTCAGGCTACATCCATACAGATTAGCGCCTACAGTAATGGGCTCGTCTAGATTCATACATCCTTT
>JAGGUS010000296.1 GCA_021158375.1 Thermoprotei archaeon | reverse complement strand
GTCGCAATAACAGACGTAAAGCTTACGTTAGGGTCTATTAAGTTTAAAGTAGATGACGTCGTCGTAGATACAGGATTCATGGAGCTAGGATCCTTCATTGGAGATCTAGCAAAGTTTGCCTCAGGCACTACAATATTCCCAGGTAAGATTATCGGTGTTGCAAGCCAAGTTATAGGCATAGTTGATAGGAATATCCCCTCATTTACTCTATGGCATGGATACTCGAAATCCTCAAGAAAGTTAGAGTTAGATAAAGTACTTGAGATCTATAAAAGATATGCGTACCTCAAAGAGGAAATGCCCTCTTATGCATATATGGATGTGCTTAAGAAATTATATAGCGAGACTACATGAAAGCTATACTATCCATAGTTTCTTCTCTATTTTCTCTGGTATATATGTATGGGATAAGAATTTGAAACCATGACCGCTGAGAGCTTCTATCTCTATTTTCTCTTTCCTCTTCAAGAAGAGTTTTAGTTCTTTTTGCCATGAATCGCTTTGGAACCATGGATATTTCATTAGTTCAGTTGCTCGTTTGAGATCACGATCGGTAGCCGCTATGATGTAGTTTCTAGGTATCTTGTATCGATCTATATCTGTCGTGGTTACTCCTATAAAGCGTGCTTCCGGACAAGCTAACTTCTCGCTCTCATATGAAAGTGATATACTTCCGCTCCTGAAGACGCTATAGATATACCACCCATAGGGATCAGCATCTGTAAGCACATATACTGGCAAACCAAACTCTTCCCACAATCTCCTAACCATTCTTCTAGTCGATCTATCTGGCTGACCCTTTCCCGTTACTAATAAGCAATTCTCCCTTTTCCAGAATTCTTCTTCATTTAATCTTTCAAAGATGGCGTCTTTTTCTACAACTAGTACGTAATCCGCCTCTACCTTTACTATTTCTAACCTATCTGGATTTGGTGGTATAGCATAAGCACCACTTCCCATTTTAGAACAGTCTATTAGATAACCTTTAGATCTAACAACAATATTGCCTACAATTTTGCCCTTAGCATCGTGCATTATGCCCATTTCCTCTCTTAATATACCAGTAGCAACCTCTATGTCTTCTATAACACTATTAGATTCCCTCTGATCATCCCAAGTTTCTTCTTTTTTCCTACGTCCATCTACATCTACATAGGTTATAGTATGCTTTCCCATATAGTATAGATCTCTTATCGTTGGGTAGTCTCCTTCACGCCGTGCCATAATGATTAGGCTCAACATCAATAGAGTCTGCATGAATCTCTTTGCACTTTTTACATCTAAATATTCTCTTCTAGCTTTAGCCGGTCCAAGGCGAAGTATCTTACGCTTATCATCCCATATAGTGTTTTTAAGACTCCTAACGGGGATCTCGATATAAGGGGGATTTCCCTTAAGTAATTGTGTCGCAACTAATTTACCAAGTTTCTCAAGCCTAGCTATAATCTCTTTATCCGATAGTGGCATTATTTCCTCCTCCTAACAGTTACTCGAGATGGAACCTTCTTCTTAAGAATTTTAGATTCAACTAATCTATTTATAGCCCTTAGATATACTTTCTTATCCTTACCAGTTATAATAGCTAATGCTCTCGCAACTTCATCAGCGTACTTCGTTATAGTAACGTACTTCATTTTTATCTCCAATTCTCTCTCTTTCTTAGAGAGGTATCGTCTAAGTCTCCTTGCCGCCTCCTTTATAGCATTCTCTACTTCTCTCTCTATTTCGGGTACATCAGCTATTGCTTCTTTACCAACCCCTTTAAATGGAACCTTAGTTGAGCATACATGAGTTATTATCGCTAAGGGAGCTGGCATCTTGACCTTGTATTGGCTCCAGTCTATATGATCTACTACTTTACGAGATACATCAACACCCTCATCATATAGTAGGGGAATTTTATTGGCAAATCTAAGTAGTAAAGGCTTATCTGATGGTTTTATTTCACCTCCCCATGCTATTGCAACTTCAACTATGAAAGGATGCCCGCTATAGCTTGAGGGCTTTCTAGTAACTGCTGTTGCGAACTCGGCTTTTAATATCTCCTTTACACCCTTCTTTAAGAGATCTTCTCCTAATGGGGAGAGAGGAGTAGCTTTTGGTCTTCTCCACTCGCCATATTCTTTCATCCTTCTAGCTAACTTCTCCAAATCCCTTATCTTTAATTGATCTATCCTAATATCGTGTTTAAAACCTGCCCAATCTAGAAAACGCTTAGCTGTTATCTCACCAACACTATCAAAACACTCAACGAGGAACTCCTGGAGAGTCGGTGGATCACTCTTCACCTGCTTATAACCACTTATCAATTTCTTCAGCAACTCGATATCAACTCCCTTTGGATGAGGCTTTCCTATCTCTGGAGGCTCTGGAAGCTTTGTAGTAACTCTTTTAAAGCGAAGATCTACGTCTGGCCCTTTAAACGTTATATTGGCATAAGGTGCTATTAATGCGGTTCTTCTTATGTATTCCACTATACGGCTTCTACTTCCACTCCAATTTCCTTCAAGAGTTAACTTCACTTCAGTACCATGCCACTTGTTAGGATTAGGTTCTTTTCTTTTAGATAGTACTATTGGTTTATTCTTTGAAATGTCTATTAGGATCTTGAAGGAGTAAATATACCCGGACTTGGGCACTGCAGTCCTTACTTCACATGGCTTTCCCGTAGTCATCTGTGCGTATAGCACAGCCATTTTTACGCCTAAGCCGAATATCCCCCTTGACTGCCTCAACTTGTACTTAGATCCATAGAATACCTGCCCGAAGACTTTAGGTACTTCATCCTGAGGGACGCCTATACCGTTATCCCTAACTGTAACGCTAACTATGTTCTCCTTTGAACTAAGTTCCTTTATCTCAACATAGATATCAGGCAAAATATTAAACATCTCTGTTGCATCAAGGCTATTCTCTACTAATTCTCGAACAGTTTGATATAAGGCCCTAGTTGGATTTGAGAAGCCTGCTATCTCACGATTACGGT
>JAGGUS010000003.1 GCA_021158375.1 Thermoprotei archaeon | reverse complement strand
ATCTATTAAAACACGTTACGCTTCCTGTAATAACTTTAGTCATAGCTTTATCAGGCTCCTGGATATATACTGTAAGAGCTATTCTAATATCGATAGCTCAAGAGGACTTCGTAACTGTTGCTAGGGCAAAGGGACTTCCTGAAAATCTTGTATTACGTAGATACATAATAAGGCCTGCAGCACCACCACTATTAACGAACATAATTTTGGGCTTAGCAGGATCAATGGGTGGCGCTATACTAACTGAAACTGTTTTCGGATGGCCTGGCATGGGTACATTATACTATCAAGCTATAATGTCCGTAGATGAATCACTGATACTTGCGCTTACCTACGTGTTCACATTAATATATATACTAGCTCGCTTCCTACTGGAGATTTTATATGTAATACTAGATCCGAGGGTGAGGTACTAATGGGAGTAGTTCGTGAAGCTTTTGAGGAATTCTGGCAAAGCGGTGTTTCAAAAGCAGGTGTAGTCCTATTAGCAATCCTCACCGCAATCTCGATATATGTAGTCCTAACAATGCCTATGGATTTTGGTACGCGTTATTGGAATAATCCGCTTTACTGGGCAGATAATCCTAAAGCTGTACCTCCAGCTTGGGTAAATCACTTCTCTAAAGTCAAGCATACCGTTCATACCATATTGATAGCCTCCCAGCCTGTAGGAGTTTCATATAAGACTGGCGTCTACTTAAAGTATTATAATATGACATATAACTATGTGTATGATGACTTCCCATCATTTATAACACTTAAGATATCAAATGTCACTTTCTATTCGGAACCGCCTGTAATACAGCTATACATCACCAGACCTGATGGATTTACTATCCCACTTTATACGCTATCTATACCATCCCAGCCATCTAGTTTGCCACCTTATAGAGTATTTAGTAGAGAACCTAAACGTATATTATTAAGCGGCGATTTATACGTCGCCCGTGCACTATCTAATTTCTTATATGAAAGATATGGCGTATTTCTGGGAACAACCAATGTAATGCAGATAGGTCATGAGCAAATAGTCTTCGGCGACATGGTCAATAAGACATACTTCAAACCTTTAAAGGGCAAATATATAATAAGCATAGTCTTACTAACGCATGATTTAAGGGATTCCATAGGTCGCGTTGAGTTCGTAATAGGCGGTCGGGTTTACGGCCTTATGGGTACTGATACTCTAGGAAGAGATTTAGCAAAAGGTCTTCTTTTTGGCTTCCCAGTTGCTCTTCTAATAGGCTTTGTAACCTCTATTTTCACTACAATTATAGGCGCCTCATTAGGTATAATAAGCGGCTATGTTGGTGGGAAAATCGATGAGTTAATACAACGTTTCGCAGATATAGTAAACAACGTACCTCTTCTGCCCATATTGATTTTCCTATGCTTCATCTTTAAGGGTAATCTTTGGGTAATGATAGCTGCATTAATAGCATTCGGTTGGCCCGGCCTTACGATAGTGGTTCGATCTATGGTGCTTCAAATAAAATCTGCTCAATTCGTGGAGGCAGCAATATCCTTAGGAGCTTCTAAATGGAGAATAATGGCAAGACATATATTTCCGAATGTAGCACCATTTATACTGGCACAATTGATATTCTTCACCCCGTCCGCTATTCTCTCTGAAGCTGCATTAAGCTTCCTTGGTCTTGGCGATCCGCGTATACCGACTTGGGGACAAATACTAGAATATGGATTCCGTAATCAAGCCATATTCCTTGGATATTGGTGGTGGATACTACCTCCAGGAATACTCATAATAATATCTGCGGTTACCTTCGTATTCATAGCTCTTGGTCTTGAGCCAGTCGTGAATCCACGGCTTAGGAGGTGGCGTTAGATGTTACTTGAAGTATCGAATTTAAGGCTTTACTATAGAACGATACGCGGTTTAGTACATGCAGTGGACGGAGTATCCTTCGATTTAGATAAAGGAGAGACGCTAGGTCTTGTAGGAGAATCTGGTTGTGGCAAATCTAGTACTGCATTAGCGCTCATGAGATTACTTCCGAAGAACGTTGCTGTATTTAAAGGAAAGATAATACTTGATAGTGAGGATATTACCTCTTTGAGCGAGGAGGAATTCCGTGCTCGTATTAGGTGGAAGAAAATATCTATGGTATTTCAAGGTGCTATGAATTCCTTAAATCCTGTACTGAAGGTAGGTTTTCAAGTAGCTGAACCTATGATAATTCATTTAAATATGGATAAAGATGAGGCATTAAAAAGAGCAAGAGAGCTTTTCAAAATGGTAGGCCTTTCTCCTGATTTCGTAAATAGATACCCTCATGAACTTAGTGGGGGCATGAAACAACGCGTAGTCATCGCTATGGCTTTAGCCCTTAATCCTGAACTGATAATCCTTGATGAACCAACATCAGCACTTGATGTAAGCATACAAGCTCAGATAATGAACCTCTTAAAAAGGCTGAAGAAGAAATTAGGTATATCTATGATATTCATAACTCATGACATAGCCTTGGCAAGCGACCTCTGCGATAGAATAGCAGTTATGTATGCTGGAAATATTGTAGAGCTTGGAACAGCTGAACAGGTATTGCTTGATCCCAAGCATCCCTATGCTCAGAAGTTAATAGCTAGTGTACCGAGACTCAGAGAGGATAGAGTGCCTGAGTTCATCCCAGGCGCTCCTCCTGACCTAGTAAATCCTCCTTCTGGTTGTAGGTTTCATCCTAGATGTCCCTATGCAACAGAAAGATGTAAAAAAGAAGAACCTCCATTAATTAGTCTTGAAGATGGTCGTATAGTTAAGTGCTGGCTTTATGGGTGAAAACTATGGAGGTGTTAATTGAATTAAAGAACGTAAAAACATATTACTTCATTCCTAAGGGATTATTCAAAACTATCGCTGTTAGAGCTGTAGATGGAGTTTCTCTTACAGTTCATAGAGGAGAAACAGTAGCTATTGTCGGTGAATCAGGTAGCGGTAAAACTACCTTAGGTAAGACTGCTGTAAGGTTGCTCGAACCTATTGCTGGAAAAATAATCTTTGAAGGTAAGGATATAACGCATCTAAAAGGTGATATGTTATGGTTTAGACGTAAGGCGCAGATGATATTCCAAGATCCGTTTACATCGTTAAATCCCTATATGACCATCCGGCAGATACTAGAAGAACCTCTAATAATCCATAAAATAGGCGATCCTAGCGAACGTGAAGAGATAATAGCTAAGGCACTAACAGAGGTGAAGTTATCACCACCTGAAGAATTCCTATCGAAGTATCCACATATGTTATCAGGTGGACAGAGACAAAAAGTTGGTATCGCAAGGGCCTTAGTATTAAGACCTGATTTCATAGTTGCTGATGAACCTGTATCAATGATCGATGCGTCAAGCAGAGCTGAAATTCTTTATCTCCTTAGGAATATACAGCGTGAATATAAGATGGGTATTATGTATATAACACACGATATAGCTACGACCAAGTACTTCTCAGATAATATTGCGGTAATGTACTTAGGAAAAATAGTTGAATTCGGTCCGACTAGCAAGGTATTGAAGAATCCATTACATCCATATACTAGAGCGCTTATGGAGGCCGTACCTGATCCAGATCCTAGTAATAGATTTAAAGAAAGAAAGGTCATTCCTGGAGAACCTCCAAGTCCCATTAATCCTCCTTCTGGTTGTAGGTTTCATCCTAGATGTCCCTATGCAACAGAAAGATGTAAAAAAGAAGAACCAAAGTTTGTTGAAGTAGAGCCAGATCACTACGTAGCATGTTACTTATATGAGTAATGATAATGCTCATGCTTTAACTTCAACTTTAGGCGGGTAAACAAAGTCAATATATCTTTCTCTTACTTTTGCATCAATCGTCGATCCTCGGTGTATGAATATCCTATACGAAAAGCGCGCCTCTCTTCCTTTTAATATTTCGAAGTCCCCTCTCATACCTGCTCCTCTACGGAAGTAAGTTAATCCGAATATATTAGCAGTCATAAGACCATAATCTCTTACATGCCAATATGTCGGGTGTCTTGGATTCTCCTGGCTATCAAATATCGCTATACCTACAACTTCCCCTTCTAATGTTCCGTAATAATCACACCAATGTGCTCTTTTGCCCCATGTTTCCTCTTCATTTACTCCTCCAAACGAATTTATTAT
>JAGGUS010000221.1 GCA_021158375.1 Thermoprotei archaeon | reverse complement strand
TGTCCTAATGATGCTTTAATACAAGGGAAGGATGGCATTATAAGGGTTATAGACGTTAAATGTACTGGCTGTGGCTTATGTGTAAGGGCATGTCAATATGGAGCTATAAGACTAAGCCCTAAGCTAAAAAAGCCTCTCGTATGCGATCTATGCGATGGGGATGAGCCGATATGCGTCAAAAAATGCCCTACGAATGCCCTAAGGTTATATCCATTAGCCGAAGAAGATTTATGTGAAAACGGCAAGGTCTTCGATAAGGCTTATAGATGCGCACTAAGGGAGTACAAGGATTTAATGAAGAGGTGGGGAATTCATGTCAGATAAGCTATATGGCTATGCAGGAAAAGTCCTAAGAATTAACCTAAGCACACAAGAAATAAAGAAGGAGTCAATATCTAAAGAGTTCGTATATGGTTATCTAGGCGGAAGAGGATTCAATGTAAGAAGGCTTTATTATGAAGTTCCTAAAGGTGTAAAGCCATTAAGTCCTAAGAACAAACTGATGTTCGCAACTGGTCCTCTAGTTGGCATAGGCCTTCCTCTAGGAGCCAGACTTAACGTTACTGCGAAATCTCCCCTCACTGGAATACTAGGTGACTCAAACGTAGGCGGACATTTTGCAGCTGAGATGAAATATGCAGGGTTTGATCAAATAATAATCGAGGAGCGCAGTAAGAAGCCCATCTACATATATATTCATGATGAAGATGTAGAGATCATAGATGCGGAGGGAATATGGGGACTTCCTATATCTAAGGCTTATGACGCCATTAGAAGGGAACTTAGGGACTGGCGGATTCAAGTTGCTATTATAGGCCCTGCTGCAGAGAACCTCGTACTATTCTCAAGCATATTCTTTAACGTATACAGACCAGCTGCAAGGACAGGCTTAGGAGCCGTAATGGCCTCTAAAATGATCAAAGCCATTGCTATAAGAGGAGATGGCTACATCGAAGTAGCCAAGCCTAATGAGTTTGAAAGATTCGTAGAAGAAATGGAGGAGGCCATTTACAGCCATGAACAGTACTGGCCCAGAAGGATCATGGGCACATCAAGGATACTACTGGCAGCTAACAGACTCGGCTTTTTACCGGCCAAGCACTTCACTGAGGCCGTAGTGGAATATGCCTATAAGGTAAGCGGTGAGAGGCTGGCTATAGAATACAACGTCAAGAATAGGGCCTGTTTCTCATGCATCCTACCGTGTAGTAGGTTCTATGTAATAAGAGCTGGAAAATTCGCTGGTATTTATGGTGAAGGCCCAGAATATGAAGCCCTAGCGGGCATGACGGTAAGGATAGGAAACGATGACTTAGATTATGCATTGAAAGCAATAAATCTAGCCAACGATTTAGGCATGGACATAATATCGCTTAGTGAGGTAATAGCATGGGCCATGGAACTCTACGATAGAGGATTGCTAAACAAAGAGGAAACTAACGGACTTGATTTAAGATGGGGCAACATGGAGACCGTACTCGAACTAATAGAAATGATCGCCTACAGAAAAGGATTTGGAGACATACTAGCCGATGGCGTGGCTAAAGCTGCCAAAAAGTTAGGTAAAGGCCTTGAACTAGCATTTCACGTCAAGGGCCTAGAAATGATACAAGCAGACCCACGAGGACTTAAGGGCTATGGACTAGGATTTGCAGTAGCAAGTAGAGGAGCTGATCATCTACGGTCTGAACCATTCATAGAACTAAGCGATGATCCCGAAATTGGAAGGAAACTATTCGGCGAACCAGAGGCTACACTAAGACTTGGAGTCCGCGGTAAAGGCAAACTCGTCGCATATTATGAGAACTGGTGCGCATTAATCGATTCACTTGAAGTATGCAAGAATATAGCAGAGAACATGGAAATACTCCCACCAGATAAAATAGCAGAAGCACTGAGAATAGTCATAGGCATCAAAATGGACATTAATGACGTTATGAAAATCGGAGAGAGAATAGTAAACATTGAAAGAGCATACATAGTCAGAGAAGGAATTAGAAGAACCAACGACACTCTCCCCAAGAGATTCCTAAAAGAGCCAATACAAAAAGGACCATCCGCCGGACACATAATAGAGCTTGAACAAATGCTCAACGAGTACTACAAAGCACGAGGATGGGATCCCGAGACAGGCATACCAACAATAGAAAAGCTAAAAGAGCTAAACCTAGATGACATAGCCAAAGATCTAATATCCCACCACATTAAGCTAAGATAAAGGCATTCCACGACTTCTAGTACTCCAGTATCGCAACTTCTTTCTCCTTAGCGTATGGTCTTACTTCATCTCTAAATCATGTACCAGCAAGTACTGAGCTACATCTCTTACCAAATCTCGATCTAAATAATCTCCTCTCTCTCTTAACTAAATTATTAACATCCTGATGTTTCAACCGTACTTTAATTTCAACAATATAAACAGCCTTATTAGTCTCAACTAATTAAAAACCTCCATCCCGACCTTCAATCAATAAACAAATTGCTCAACAGCTATCCAGCAGCGTTCCCCGTCTACCATGACTTTATGTTACTTTTAATTACTTTTAATCATGGTAGGCGGGTCATCACGCTCCCCTCGAAGCCCCTCACCGCAGTAGCTCACCCCTAGTTGCCTAGAGGTTCACAGCCCTGCGGGTCTCGGAACTTCGAGGTCATCAATTAAATTTATAAGCTTCTAAGTTATAAATCTTTTGGGGCTATAGCCTTGATTAAAGAGCATCCTCTATATACAATAAAGCTCTCATTTAATGCTAGTGGAGAGGAAGCAAAGAGGATTCTTTCTACTGCTTGGCTGTTCAAGATAGCATGTCATAGAGTTCTGAATAAGTCTAAAGAAATTAAGAACATGCTCATTCCTTCCAAAGTTGCTTGGATAAAGATGTTCAAGAACTACGCTTATGACGTTATACCTAATAAGAGGTACTCCTATGGAGCTGTTTATCTAGTTTATAGTATATGGGAGTCTGTTAAAAGTCTCGGCATAGATTATAATGATGTAGAGCTATCTGACTGGCTACTCTTTCAGCACTATGAGAGGGAAGTAAATGGCAATGTTATAAGAGTCTACGATGATGGTTCAGCATCAGTTACAGTCTATGATTATGATGGATCTAAAGATAGGATTCTAGTAAAAGCAAAACCGAATAGAGGTCAGGCAGAGCTTCTTGAAATAGTAGTTGAATCGAGAGAGAAGTACATGCCAAAACTAGTCATTAGAGACTATGGTATTAGGGAAAGCAAACCGTATGTTAGAGGAGAAATACATGTCTCGATATCTTACGATTTCTATCTAAGGCACATGAAGAAGTATAATGAGCCTAAGGGAGACTTAATTGGTGGAGTTGATGTGAATACTGACAGAATAAACCTAGCAATAGTTGACAGAAACGGTAAGCTAAGAGATGTAAAGACATTCTGGTTTCCAGAAGTAACAGCTAGGGGGCAGAAACATTAAGCTATAGCTTTTGTATTAAATTATGTCTTTCTATACTTCTTAAAGCTGTGAACGCTTATAAGTGTCCTTATAATCACCTTTTTGGAGTAGGGATGAACTCGATGATCTAGGTGAGGGGGACTGTTGATGAACCGCTCTTCGCCGAGGGGAGCACAGCTCCCGTAGGCGGGGTGCAGGGGATAGAGAGCCGTGATGAACCAAACCGTATCAGATATAGTTCGATACAAATTGATAAATGAAGATACGGTTTGGATGAACGGCATCCAAGGAAGAAGGCATGGAGTATTGTTGGTATGAAGGTACATGAGTTACTCAAATACGCCTACCGTCATGGAGTCTCAACTATAGCTCTTGAAAATCCAGAGGTGATAGGTAGACTGAAGTTAGCATGGATAAGGAATGGTAAGCGGTTACATAGAGACTATAACTGGAAAGTAACCATCTTCAGAAATAGAGTCATAAAAGTAGTAGTAATGAAAGCTCCGATCTATGGGATGAAAGTGAAGTATGTGAATCCTAAGGGGTCAACGCATTCTAAAGAGCATGATGAAATAATGAGAAGATATGGCTTAGATAAGCATACAGCATCAGCATACATTATAGCGTTAAAGAGTATTGAGAAGTGATTAAAAAGCATTTAGAGTATCAATAAAAAGGAAACAGCCTTAAACTCTCTCAACTTCCTTTCATTGATCTTTCTTACAACTAAATTCACTAAAGTAAACTAATTCACCTATACAGTTAATTATTCTCCCTGTTTTACAAGCTCTATGCATACCTTATAGACCTTTCTTGCCTCTTGTAATGCCTCCTTAGCATCTTC
>JAGGUS010000215.1 GCA_021158375.1 Thermoprotei archaeon | reverse complement strand
GTACATTTCCTATATCAAAGTATACCCTAACATTATCTCTACTTACCCACTCGATAAGCTCTCGGAACTCGAGAGGTCCAGCAAGAAACTGATTCCATACATTCTCAACACCGATTATGACATCGTAATCTTTAACTACATTAGAAGCATCTAAAAGCCATGTTATTGCTCGCCTGTACATCTCTCTGTAAGTAACATTTGCAATAGCTCTGCCAAGAGTCACTAGTAGTACTTTAGCACCTGCAGCCTTAGCCGCTTCAGCTTGAATTCTTAATATTTCTAGTGCTTTATCGCTTGTAGTTGGATCTATAGGGCTATATCGCCAGAAAAGCCCTGTAGCTAGGGTCTCTACGCCCATATTGTACTCCTTAACGGTATTGCCTATCTCTTCAAATGTTCTCCTAACTTCATCAAGACTCAATTTGAGATGATCCTCGCTAAGTGCAGGTTCTAAGCATTTATAGCCAAAAGTTCTAACGTTCTCAAGTACATTACGCAGATCTATTTCTCTAGGAAAGCACCATACATTAACACCTAATTTATACATAGTCCCACACATCATAATTAAACATAATAAATATAAGAAAATATTTAACCATGTAGCGAGATGAAACACTTTCTTGCCTGCTTTAAACGCTACTTTCTCGTGGATCTGCTTGTCATATAGGGACCTGGTATTGCTAGGTTTATCGTTATCTCAGATATATCAGTACTATAATCAGCAATCCTTCTAAGGCTCTCGGCAACTAATCGTAAATACATGGCATCCTTCACATCTGTTAATAACATTACCTTCTCTACTAGTTTCGATTCTATATCTTTTATCTGTACTATTTTATCGGCTACTTGATGAGCTAATATCGAGTTTCCATTAAAAAAGGCCTTTATTGCATCTGAATATAATTCCCTTACATTTTCCCCCAAGTTGACGAGAGAATCACGTATATCACTTCGTCTGCATTTTACCTCAAGCATACATGTAGCGCTATTAGTTACATGATCGGCTATTCGCTCTATGCTTTTTATGACAAGTCTTATCCCTAGGCATTCGCGAAGATCTCTAGCACCTATATCACTAGGTGCTAGGAGGCCTAGCATTACCATTTTTAACTGTCTCAATATAAATATATAGAACTTATCTACATTATCATCACGAGGCGGTATGGCTTTAAGGAGTTCTACGTTATTGTCTTTGATACCGCTTATTAAATCATTGAGCATAAATAATGTTATATTCCCCATACGCCTTATAGCCAATTTCACTGGGAAATCTGAATGCTTAGCAAGACACTGAACTATAAGCTCATTGGCCTTCTCTTCTATAACTTCCATTCCAATAACCTTTCGCTGAAGGATATCACGTATTACTTTCTTTAGATTATAAGCACCTTCTTGAAATACAACTCTTATGATATCATATCCTGCAAGGTATCTAGAGATGAACTCTCTCATCAGCATAGATCTCGACATATCCTTTCTAACTACCATCTCTACTTCATAGGGTCCCTTACGAACTAGCTTTGACGGTAGGATCCTTAACGAGTTATCCGGTAATTGCTCTATTGCTATATAGTCCCCTTGCTTTATACCTACTGATCTAGTCCATTCCTTAGGTAAGGACATTATTAATGTGGAGCCACCAGTTATTTGTACCTTTCTTAACGTACGTGCAGGCATATAGTTACCCTATGGCATTATATACATAAGAGTTCTATAAATAGATTATTCTATCTTATAAAGAGGCTATATAGCATAATGTAGAGAATATGTATCTCAGGAGATGGGTTCAAAACAAAGATTGTATTTTCTACCGAGATCAAATGCCTTACGAAGTTCATCTGAATAAGGCCTTCTAGCTATATCAGGCCATTTATCGGGATATCGCTCAACTAGGTATTCGGGTCTATATTGTCCCATTATATTTACTAAGGCCCCTGGCGTATTCTCACTTATCCATTTTAAGATAGGGTCAGTACAGCAATCGATATGATTTGGTAGTACTAAATGCCTTATTATCATATCACCACATTCGTAAGCAATCCTTAAGTTCCTAGTGACTACTTCTACGTATCTCTTAATGCCTGAAAGCCTAAGGGCACACTTATCATTTCCATATTTGAAATCGGGTAGCCATATGTCTATTATTTCCCTTAGAAGGGACATGGTCTCCTCACTACAATACATATTGCTATTCCATAGCTGAGGGACATTTACCTCTAGATATCTTAACGATTCTAGGATTGTGTGTAGGTTAGGTGTAGGTTCACCTCCTACATGGTTTATATTCCTTGCGCCTTCCTTTCTAAGCTCCTTCTGTATTATAGCTAATTGCCTAGGATTGACCTCTACGCCACCATGTATATTCTCTTGAGAGATATCATAATTTTGACAGAATACACACCTAAAGTTGCATCCTCCATAGAATATCGTACCGCTTGGAACTAAAGGGCCTTCTTCACCATAATGATGGAACCAAGAATGTACTACAGTTCTATAATCTAATCTACAGAAGCCTCTCTGACCTTTGAGCCTATCAACACCACATCTATGTTCACAGAAACAACAACTTCTGAGTAATCTCTTTGCTATTTCTATCTTTAAATCAAGAAAACTCACCTTTGGGATATCGCCTATTGATGATAGGTCTTTCCCTTTGTATCTGATTAGCTCCCATAGCTTATCAAATTCTTCGCTTAGCCTTCTGTGCTCGTCCCATAGCTCATCTAAGTCTGAATCGTTTAAGCTTATCTCACATGGCATGCGCTTGCATATTAAGAACTTAGCAGGCTTTCTATCACTCATTACTTCATAATACCAAGATAGCCTCTTCCTCACTTCTGGATTGTGCCATACAGTTATCGCATCAGGTCTTAATACTCGCCACATGTTCGCTCTATGTTAATAATTTGACTTGAGGTAAAATATACATTAGGATATCATTTAAATAAAGTATAACTTTAATCATCTTATAGGGAGGATTCATGAAAATAGGCTTCCTTACTGCTATATTCTCTCAGTGGGACTTGGATAGACTATTAAAATGGGCTTCAGAAAAGGGTTTTGAAGCACTAGAAGTATATGCTGGACCAAATAGTTTGCACATAAACCCAGAGGACGTGCTAAAGGGAAGGGCAGGCGAGGTAAAGAAGAAGTTTGAGGATAAGGGGATATCGATATCAGCATTAGCTTATTATCCAAACAACTTAGATCCAGACGTTAAGAAGAGGAAAGAGAACAATGAGTATATTAGGAAGATGATAGAAGCGGCTTCGCAATTAGATGTAAATGTCGTATGTACATTTGTTGGAGCTGTTGAGAACTTCCTATGCTCAGGTGTAAAGAAGTCGTTAGAGTTATTCAGAGAGGTATTCACGCCTATAGCAGATTATGCTAAAGAACATGACGTAAAGATAGCCTTTGAAAACTGTCCTATGGGAGGATGGAACATAGCTTTTGCCCCCTTCGTATGGGATGAAATATTCAAACTGAGCCCCGTATTGGGATTAAATTTAGATCCATCGCATTTAGTATGGCAAGGCATAGACTACATTCAAGTAGCTAGAGAATATCATAATCGTATATATCATGCCCATGCTAAGGATACTGAAATAATTAAAGGCAATTTATCGCGCAACGGAATATATTCTCATGGTTGGTGGCGGTATAGAACTCCAGGATGGGGAATAATAAATTGGAAAGCCTTTATAACAGCTCTTAGAGAAGGAGGGTATAACTACGTCTTAAGCGTAGAAATGGAAGATCCCATATTTGAAGCGGAGGAAGGGCTCGTCTTAGGACTTAAATACCTTAAGGGATTAGTAGTTCACTAAAACAGTATACAGGAGGGAGCGTATGAGAAAAGTACATGAGCTTCGTTGGAATCCGCTATTAGGATGCTGGATAATAGTTGCAGGGCATAGAGCAAGACGACCTTGGAGGCCTGAAGAAAAGAAACGTATATGTCCTTTCTGTCCAGGTGCTCCTGAGACGAAAGATGAGGGAGAGTGGGACGTATTAGTACTACCAAATAAGTATCCAGCTCTTTCATTAGATGCTGAAGAACCTAATATGAAAGACGAGTTCTATAGACATGGAAGGGCTGTTGGAGTATGTGAAGTTGTAGTAGAGACGCCTATTCATGAAGGTGATCTCTGCGATCTTTCATTAGATCATATGAAGAAGGTGATAGATGCATATACGGATGAATACGAAAAGCTTGGTAAGTTAAGGGAAGTCAAATATGTGGTAATATTCAGGAATAAGGGTAAAGAAATAGGAGTTTCGTTAACTCATCCGCATTCACAGATATACGCACTACCCTTCATACCGCCAAGGATAGCAGTAGAGTTAAAGAACTTTAGAAGATTTATGGAAGAAAAAGGTTCGTGTCTTTTATGCACGATAATAGAGAAGGAGAGGAGAGAGAACAAGAGATTGATTTATGAAAATGATGGCTTCGTATGTCTTCTTCCATTCTTCGCGATGTGGCCTTATGAGGTACATGTATACCCTAAAAGGCACGTGACTTCATTAAGTGAACTATCCAATGAAGAACGACTTCAGCTAGCAGATGCACTGCGCATCATAACTGGAACCTATAATAACCTATTTGATAGGGATATGCCTTATATAATGGTAATACACCAAAGACCGACGGATGGTGAGGAGTATCCATATTACCATATGCATATAGAGTTCTATCCTCCTTATAGGGAGAAGGATAAGTTAAAGTATGCTGCAGGGATAGAATGGGGCACTTGGACATTTACTTATGATGGAGTTCCGGAGGAAAAAGCTAAAGAATTACGTATGGCGTGTCTCAAGTTCCTATCTAAAGTAGATAAACATTTAGGTAGGTGTGTATCATGAGCTTACTTAGTGAATTATTGAATAAGTTTAAGGAAACATTTGATACAGCTCCAGATGTAGTGGCCTCAAGCCCAGGAAGACTTGATTTTTTGAATACTCATCAAGACTACAAAGGATTACCTGTAGTATCAGTTGGTGTGAACCTAAGGACATACATAGCGATAAAGATAGTAAACGGAGATGAAGTAAGCATAGTATCATACAATTTAAAGGAGGAGGGTAGCCTATATCAGGATATATTTAGATTAAGCGACCTTAAACTAAGAGAAGGGAAGTGGTTTGGCAATTATCTACGAGCAGGGCTTATCGCATATAGGGAAAAAGGAATAAAGTTGCCAGGAATGTATGTTGGAATACTCAGTTCAGTTCCAGTAGGCGGCGGACTAGCGAGTAGTGCAGCATTACTGGTATCGTTTTTAGGTGCTGTAGCATACGCACTTAACCTATCAGTTTCACGTAAAGAAATAGCAGAATTAGCATATCATGCAGAACACGACATAATGGGCATACCATGTGGAAGATTAGATCAATACGGTTCAGCATATGGTAAGGTAATAAGAATAGAGACTAGACCTCCATACAACGTCGAGGAGATAAACTTCAGAGAGGGAGTTTTTGTAGTTCTCGATTCAGGGATAAAGCATAGCACAGCAGATATTCATCCTAGGAGGCAGGCAGAAATAGATGAAGGGCTTAGGATCCTCATGAGAATGCCAGAAATTCCATTAAGTCTTAAGGAGAAACTTGGAGAACATTATTATGAACCCCGATGGGAAGAAATAACTATGAACGAAATAACGCCATTTCTAGCTAAAATACCTAAGGTAAGCGCAAAGAGGATAGAGTTTACTTTAAGGATGAATAGTTCAACAGAGTTAGCACTTAAAATAATGAGAGGTTTAGAAGTCAGTCCTAGCGAGATCAAGAACGTATTGCCTAGTCACTTCCATAAGGAAGTAGACATAGCCTTCAAAGAGAGAGGAAAGGAGAAAATACTAAGGCTTATAGGAATCATAATGAACTATCAACATGAGCTACTAAGGGATCTTTATGATTTAAGCTTACCAGAACTTGAAGCTATAAGGGATAGTGCGCTCTCATCAGGAGCTTATGGAGTAAAATTATCGGGAGCAGGATTAGGAGGATCATTAATAGCGTTAACTCATAATAGGAAAACAGCAGAAGAAGTACTCAGACGAGGATTATCAGCTGGGGCAAAAAGAGGGTGGATAGTCGAAATAGATGATGGGCTCCGACGAGAACTTTAGATATTATTTTCCTCTTCTGAAAATCCTTATTATATGGGAGGTGCACTTTACCTTAAGTGGCTCTTTGGATATTATATTTCCGCCCTCTACTTCAATCGTCTCTTCTTCAGTATATAATACAAGAGTCCCTATATCTCTTAAAACGATTATAGCTTCGTCATTGAATATAATGGCTCTCTCTATAGCCTTAGGCATTACAAATATATTATTAAGGCCTATCGGAACTAGCCAGTCTTTCAGAGGTGCTAGGATGAATAATTTAGTTGCTGTTGGTTCCAAGTCTACATTCAATACTTCGTCTAAATCCATTACTTTCGTCCTTTCGCTAAAGTATTCATAAACAACATACTTATCTTCATTCAGACGAGCATCTCTTGGACTTATGTCAGTTGATATGTGTACGTCATCCTTTGTGATATTGAAAACGCCTATTATGCCGTAGGTGCCTACACCAGGAACAGATACGTGTGTAAATGCTTTAAGAGCTACGTGCTCATTGTAGGGATCTCTCATTAAAACGTCCTCTGTAGGTAGTGCTGGAATGTCTGGTCTAGGCAGTTTACCATCACTAAAGGATAGCTTTCGAATTATTTCCGGATTAG
>JAGGUS010000132.1 GCA_021158375.1 Thermoprotei archaeon | reverse complement strand
TATTCATCTTCAACATTGCCGTTAATTATAAGTTTTACCTTTATGTCATAAAGATTCTGAGCTCCATAGCCTCTTGGCCACCATAACTTAGCATCTTTAACGTTTACTTGGAATTTTACAGTATTAATGCCTTCGCTTACAAAAGTCTCAAGAGAATGTTCGAATTTAGACTCCATGCACTTACCTTCAACTGCGATCTTGACGTTGTACGAACCGGAAGACTCTATCTCTACATTAAACTCTAATGTCGCTTTATTGCCAGTTATGTTTAACGTTCTAACATAGACATCAGTTATAATAGCCTTATCGTAGGCTACTAGCTTTACTTCACGCCAAATCCCTACCGTAAGCAGTTTAGGTGCCCAATCCCAACCATATTGGTATTGAGCCTTCCTTACATAGAGACGAGCGTAATTGCCGTTCCATAATAAATTCTTCTCGCTAAAATCACCAGCACGTCTTATAGTCTCATATAATGGAGCGCCGAGTCTTACAGCGATTACGTTCCACTCTCCATATCGTAGTTTATCAGTAACATCTATTATTAGTGGTACAAACATGTCTTCAGAATTACCTATCTTAACACCATTCAACCATATCGTAGCAAAGGTATCCAGCCCTTCGAAAATGAGCTTTACTCTCATACCTTTTAGCTCAATGGGTACGAAAAATTTCTTACGATACCACCAATCGACTTTTTCTACCCACTCTCTCTTTTCATTATTTAGACCAAAATATGGATCCTCTATTAGGCCATATTTCAACAGCGTTTCATGAACCTCCCCAGGCACGCTAGTATTAAGCCATGTAGAATCATCGTAATCAACTTTAAATTGCCCTTCAGTATGACCAAAGTCAAACCAATATAGTTTCCATACTCCATTTAAGGGTATTACT
Source organism: Thermoprotei archaeon (assembly GCA_021158375.1). Lineage (GTDB taxonomy): Archaea > Thermoproteota > Thermoprotei > QMSL01 > B3-G16 > B3-G16. Next base: position 3,691 of record JAGGUS010000132.1, on the reverse strand, counting down.
CGCTTCAAGGTTTACACCGAAATAAGATAATGGATGAACGTTAAAAAGCATTCCATATCCTGTCTCTATCCATACACTGGAGTTAGGTACCTCTGAATATATTCATCAAAGTGTTTAATCAATTTCTCAGTAATAGGGCCTGTCTTGCCGTTGCCTACTATCCTGCCATCTACTTCAATAACAGGCCTTATTTCAGAGGCAGTACCGCATAGAAATATTTCATCTGCCGTATAGAGTTCATCTATAGTCAATTGGCGCTCTACTACAGGGATTCCTAACTCCTTACTCATATCTATTATGGATTCCCTTGTTATTCCAGCTAATATCGGTGCAGTAATAGGGGGAGTCATTAATACACCATATTTCACTATGAACACGTTCTCGCCCGTAGCCTCAGCTACATAACCGTTTAAATCTAACATGATAGCTTCATCTACACCAGCGGAGATAGCTTCTATCTTAGCAAGTATGTTGTTTAAGTAGTTTAAAGTCTTTGCATGAGGTGGAAGGCATTGATAGGGCATTCTACGTGTAGAGGATATTATTACTCGTAATGGCTTCCCTAAATATCTCGGCATAGGGACTACTATTATGACTATCGATGGCCTTTCACATTTTCGAGGATCTAAGCCCATATCGCCTACTCCTCTAGTTACGACTAATCGGATATAACCTTCCTTTAGCCCATTAGCCCTTACAGTTCTTATTACGTCTTCTTGCAGATCGTCCTTGTCTAATGGGATCTCAAGGTTTATTATCTTTGCGGATCGATATAGCCGATCGATATGTTCTTTAAGTTTAAATATTCCACCTTTATACACTCGGATACCCTCAAATATTCCGTCACCGTATAGAAACCCATGATCAAAGACGGAGATACAAGCCTTGTCCTTTGGAAGTAATTGTCCATTTACATATACAAGTAGGCTCATGTCCCCTCAACCAGTATAACATAATAGTACACACTCATTTTTAAATGTAAACTAATGATAACGTATTGTAAGAAAGTTAATGGTGCTAAAGATATCATTTATTTTACTAAGAAGAAATAAAGGTTAGTCCAAATCTCTATGCTATCTTTATACCGAATATCTTTTCTAACTTCCTTATAATCCGATTATTCAAGTACCAAATCAGAGTAGGGAAGCCTGCCTCGTTTTTAAAAGTAATTGGTCTACCCAGCGATTTCATGAAGGTTCTGAGAATTTCGGGATCACGTTTCCCTATGGATAATTTGCATTGTACTTCGCCGACCTCTAAGTAAAAGAATACTTCCTCACCGTTATTCTTTATGATAGAGCCACTTGCTATTACCTTGTCCTCACCGGCTTCCCGCCTAGGAACGAATTCACAAATTCCCAGTTCTATCTTCATCATCTACTATTTTGGCGATTATATAATTTAAGCTTAAAGGAAGCGATAACATAATCGTTCATGAGAAAAAATAGAGGAGATGTAGTAGATCTGCAACATTAAACGGCCATGTAATATGGTGTGATAGATGATAATGAAAATCATAATCCTTTGCGTATCATGCCAAGCATTACATGAAAATAGTGTACTAGCGATCAAAATACTATAATAATTAGTATATTACAGTACTAAATTTTGCTCATGCTTCATTTTTCATAATTAGCTACAAAATTACAAAAGTCTTGAGGAAAAATAATATGGGATAGTTTATTTTACTATAAATGGGAACATATATGAGAGTTACTTTCAGCCTAATAGGGATAATATGTCTATCCGTATTCTCGACGTTCTTATTCTATGAAAATTATCATATAAAAATTGAGTTAAGAGAGATAGAGAGCAGGACCCTTCTAATGAACGAGACCATATTGACATTACAGGAGAAAGTGAAGATCGCCAACAACAGAATAATTGAATTAAATGATACATTATCTAGTGCTTTGAGAAGTATGAACAGACTTAAGGAAGACACTACACTACTAATGGAGGAAGTTAAGGAACTACGCAATAGTACAGCCGAACTGAAGAGAAACCTTAATGAGCTCTCAATCGCTTTAAGCCAGTTCAACTCTAACGTTATTGAGCTGAGGAATATGATTGAGAACATTAGTATAGCGGTAAATAGCGTATATGAATACTTGAATAAAGTGGATTCAGATATTGCTGTTACAATAAACTGGCTTAAGAATATGACTAATGAGCTGAGCGTAATAGCGGATATATTATACGGGCGAGCTCATATGTCGCCATTAGTGCTTATAAAAGAACCTACAGTTGAGATCAGGGAATTAGTAAGCAGGTCAGTAGGCAATGAACCTATATTGGATGCTCTCAGCAAATTAAGTGAAGTAGTCTATGAAAAAGTAAGATATACTAGGGATCCTAGTATAGCACCAGTACTTATTGAACATTCAGAAATCACCCTCAAGTACATGAGGATTTTACTTCCAAGGTACGTATCGCAAATAGTTTCTACTAGAGATGTTCTCAGGACACCAACAGAGACGTTAGTATTACATAAAGGTGATTGTGACGATTACTCTATATTGTACCTTTCAGCAGCAGATTGTTACCTAGACGTAAACATGAAAAAGCATGCAGTAGTTCAAGTGATCTATGTTGGTAGGGACTTAAGAGGGACATATTATGGACATGCAATAGTAATCGGCGTAGTGTCCAATGATAGTGCTCAACTCTGGTTCCTTGCTGATCCAACATGGAGAGGATACTTTACTTATGCTTCTGGCCCTAAATCAGAAGGATTTGATCTAATGTTAGAATGCATTTTAACATACATGAAGGATAACGAGATTACATATTTCGCACCTCGTAAGGCACTTACCTATAATTGCATTGATTATATTACTTCACTATGGGAACTCTATCAAACGATAGTAAGCATATTGAATAAAAATAGCGTATAGGATCCTCAGTGCCGGCCCGGTTTCATGTCATCTCATGGTATCATATCAAGGGGGCAAGCATCATCGGATATGAGGATATCATGAGATAGCGGCCAACGATAATGTTACCATTATTAACTTCTTAGTGAGGTTTAATATTGCTTTGCTTCGTATAGGAGCTATAAATTATAAGACTACAACCTAACATTATAAACATTCCCGATATTATCTTGCTTAATGGCATCTCTTCATGGAATATTACAATAGAAGATATTGCTGTAAGTAATGGCGAGGCTAGCTGTAAAGCACTTGGGATTGCCACTCCTAACTCGTTTATCGCTATGTAGTTTAGTAAGTTGCCTACTCCGACGAACATTATTCCGGAAAGTATCATTAACAGATTAGCGAAAGGAGGTGCATGAAGTACTGCAAAAATAGACTTTTTAATTAGGGATATAGGCAAGAAAAACGTACCAGCTAATGTTATAAGTAATGACGAGAGCACTTGAGGGTTTGTATTCCTTAAATTCATCTTGACACTTATCAAATATAGAGACCATAAGATGTCACTCAGTACTATTAGAATTGAACCAAGGATATTAACATTAGAATTGTCAATTATCTGACCTGAGGTAATTACTATGAGCGTAGCTCCTATCATAGCTATAGCGGTTCCTACTATGAACGATTTAGACGTTATAATCGCTCTCTCCTCTTTGAAAAATAGGTATGCGAAAAAGCTCGTAAAGATAACTGTCAGCCTTAATAGTAGTGCAGCAATTGTAGCAGTAGTTAAGTAAATGCCAGTAACGAAT
>JAGGUS010000256.1 GCA_021158375.1 Thermoprotei archaeon | reverse complement strand
GGCCCTATTAAACCCATTATACTACCCTCATGAACTTTTAGGTTTAATCCTCTTAAGGCAACTACCCTTCCATAGCTCTTATGAAGATCCTTAGCAACTATGATCTCCCTCATATAACCTAACTCCTCAATGTAAAATTGATAATCGAGATATATTTAAACATTATTAATAGGCGTGAAATATGTTCCCTCATCTACAGGAACTTATTACTACGAATGCAGTCTTATGGGCTTTATTTTAATTTAAGACACAATGGAAAAATAGATTAGGATTTTGCAGAAACTCAAAGCGTTAGAGCTTGTCGCAGAAAGTTTTGTTTACTTTTCGTGATTTTAATTACTTTTAAACCCCTACAAGCTATTATGCAAGTACTTGCCAAAACTTTATAGTTTTCCTGCCTCCAATAGTAGATGAACTCGATGAGCTAGACGAGGGGAACAAGTAGATGAAGCCCCATGTCGCCCGAGGGAGGTTCGCTCCCGAAGGGAGGCATGGGGCAGATGAGAAGGGGTGATGAGGACGAGTAATCAAAGTAATCCGAAGTACCTAGAAGTGACGATGAAGTCCAAACCCTAATACCTTCCCATCAAAGTGCTTCCATTATTACTATGCAGATATAGTTTGTAAAGCTAAAAGCTTCTTCAGTATAATCTAGCTTTCTCTTCGCTTATCTCTGTTAATGAGATTAAAGATCAAGAGAGCTGATTCTTGTTATTCACAACTATCATAAGATACTATAAGAGAAGTTTGTCATCATTTGAAAATCAATCGTCTTGGCTTTCTTCATAAGTTGCTTCAGAAGTTCCGGGGCTCCTCCCTCCATATTACGATTAGCTCTAATAAAATATGCAAATGCATCACTTTTTAGAATATGTCTTGTTGTCTTAAATTGTTTAGAAAAACTGAACATGGTCTTCTCACATGCATCTCTTGATGAAATTTAGATGGCAACTTCATGTATAGTAACATAACTCTAATAAACGACGTTTATTATAACATTAATTACTCCTTTTGTTGTGAGCTCTGGTAGATAGAACTAAACATCCCTTAATTGCTTAACATTAATCTCTTATATGCGCTCTTCTGCATTTTAACGATGATACTGCTAGGAAAGATTAAACTAAGAAGAACATTTTTAATAAAATAAGACGTTATTGTAGATCTCCTTGGTGCGGGGGGTGGGATTTGAACCCACGACGGGCCTGCACCCACGGGATCTTAAGTCCCGCCCCTTAGGACGGGTTCTAGCCCCCATTGTCCTGGCTCGGGCACCCCCGCTTATATCATCTATTCTTTATATGCCCAAAACTATAAAGCTTTCTCTAGTTAAGATTATATTGTTGAAATATATGGCCCCGTAGCTCAGCAAGGAAGAGCGCGGGCCTTCGGAGCCCGTGGTCGTGGGTTCAAGTCCCACCGGGGCCGCCAATGCTATGTTTATTGATGACGTATATGTATAGCTTGCTCGCATGTCTTAACTTATCTTTATAGTCTACCATATATATTCTATCTTGTGAGCGAGCCTACATTGCATTCAATTATCGACCTATACGCACTCTTACCTAGCAAGCTAAATAATCTTTACAATATACTTACATCCCTTAAGGATTGCTTTAGAGGTATTGTTCTCGTAAGCGATATCTTCCCTACGGTATTCTCATCTAGTCTCCTACGTAATGTAGTCCCCGTCTTTGGTTCTCTGGTACTGAATGAAAGTGTTGGTGGTTTTAACTTAAAGGCGTTACAGCATGCTCTTGAGCTTGGTGCAAGGTTGATCGTAATGCCTACTATAGACGCGTGGAATTATAGACATAGAATGGGGTTAAGTGGTGGTCTTTCAATATATACTACGAAGGGCGAGCTTTTAAGAGAAGTCGATACTATGATCAGCTACATTATGGAACATAATGCAATACTGGCGACGGGCTATCTTTCGTTTGGTGAAGTTAAAGCCTTAGTAAAGGAAGCTAATGCAATAGGCCTTAAATCTATTATAGTTTCAGATGTGGTGTCTGATGTAAACTTAATGACGATAAAGCAACAAAGACACTTGATAGAGCTTGGTGCATTTCTAGAATATCGCATCTCCTCACTCTCATCTAATGAGGCGCTAAGAATATTTCATAGGGCTGTAGAAGAGCTCGATATAAATCATATTGTGGTTTCTAGTGGTATTCCTCTTGATAAGAATTACTCATCTACATGGATTGCCTTTATCAAAAAGTTAAGTGATATTGGATTGAAAGATGAGATTATTGAAATGCTTGTATTCACTAATCCATCTCGTCTATTAGGCCTCAGTTAGGTCGCCGTCATCATTAACTCTAGCGGAGCTCACTCATCATGGGCCCTATCTCTACTTCTTCCAATTCTTTATAAAGTTCTTATATGTTTTCCTGTAGAGTTCGCTGTTTTCTAATTTCTTGACGTCTCTCTTATGTTTAATAGCGTCTCCTATACTATCTTCGCCGTGAAGTTTAACCCATTCATCAAGGGATACCGAATATTCCTTCTGGAATCTATCTCTATACAACTCATTTAACACATTGAATGCACAGAAGGGTATTACTTCTCCATTTGGGACTACGTAATGTATATTACACCTCATCACTCTCTGCACATCATAGTTATAAAGATCCATGAAGTGCATCATGCCTAGGAATAGGAACTTATAATGGAACTTCCCAAGCGCGTTATAGTCTCTGCGTAGTATTATGCTTTTTAGTATTGCGCTTAGCTTTAGTTCCTCAGGCGTTTTCTCCTTTATTATAAACCTATTTAACTTCCTTAGAAATCTGATAAGTGAAAGATAGCGATTGCCCCCTCTTTCAAGCTTTTCGTTCTCCTCTTTTAGGAACTCTAGAAGCCCATCTACATCTATGAATTCAGTTATCGGAATGAACTTCTTAACTTCTCCTCCCTTTGTATCTACGTATACATAAGTAGCCATCCCACAGGCAGGATGATTTGCGAACCTTATGAATGGTCTTCTAGCTATCCTGCTTAAGTAATCTGAGATTATAGCTCCTACGGGTACTGGATACCAGCTCTCCTTGTATATTTCGCCGTTAGTCTGATCTTCAATGAGCTTAATAACATCTGGAATAGTAATCCTATATTTCTCCCTTTCTGATCTAGGAACCATGCCTGTTATGGATATTGGTTGGAAGTTAACGCCTCTTACAATATCTATATTTTCAGCTGCAAATCGTATTATATCGCCTATTTCCTCTG
>JAGGUS010000096.1 GCA_021158375.1 Thermoprotei archaeon | reverse complement strand
TTTATGTACTTCATAATCCAGACGAACTTTATTCATATTTAATGAACGGCGTAAAAAAGGAGGATATCTTAATAAATCTACATGGCTCCGTCTTTCCGTTACCTAGTGCACTTCAAGGAAAAGACGGAGCGATATATCTGATAAAGCTAATTAGTAGCGATATCAAGAAGGGATTGCACTTCATAAACATTGCTGGCTTACCATTTGCAATATTTTCAAATAAGGGGAGGGGTTATTGGATATCCTTAGATACGCAGGGTATTGAAACTTTTGCTTCTGATCTCAACTATAGTGTGAGCATTACTTCCTATCAGTCTATATCAAGTTCACTTAGTGTCGCATATATAACTAAAGATGGCGAAGAAATGGCAATAAAGGATGGTCTAGATTTGCCATCCTTAGTTTCAGCTACTTATAGTATATCAGCAAACATACGACCGTATTTCACTATTTACACAACAGATACTAAGGGATACTTCAATAATTATGTAACAGTAGCTCTCTTTCATATAGGTAATGGCTTCTATGGGCATGTAGGAATAGATTGGGAGAGCTATAAAGTTAAAGTGAATGCAGCAGTTCTGCTTGCAATGAAAATACGTGAAGTGACCAACTCAACAGTCTATGTAATTGCTACGGGTGACGCAGACTGGTATGGAATTGATATGCCTTCAGCTAAGACATATATAGAGGACTTGTTAAATTCCCTTCACGTAAACTACGTCATAGTCAACTCATCAGATACCCTAAATAGTCTACTTAACGATAAAAAGGCAATACTGATAAATCTTCATGGAGAAATATTCCCGATAGCTAGGACATATCTTGAAAATGAAAGTGATTACTCCGATATAGTTATGCGTTATATCAAGGACTTAGCGAAATTCGTTAAGGATGGTGGCAGTATAATAAATATTGCTGGTAGACCGTTTTTTGCCTTAAGTAATCGATCTAAGAACTTCTGGTATGTAATAGGCGAAAAAGGTCTTATAGCGTTCATATCATTGGCGAGCGACTATGAGGCATGTGCAGTAACCTACGATAATACCGCTGTAGGATACATTGGAGCCGGAATAACGGACTTCGGAAGATATCTAATTAAGAATTACGATGATTACGAATATCTATGGAGCGGAGTAATAGCTCCCTACGTCATACATACTGATATGCCGCTCTTATTCAGCTTATATGCTACAAATGATGGGCAATATGCTCACGCTACATTCTTAGTAGGAGATGGGACTTTTACCTTTATTGGCCTTGATACGCATACTCCTAAAGAGACTATATTAACTATCTTAAGAGCAGTATTGAATCTCATACAGCATAGAGAGCTTACGGTAACTGTTGTAGAGAGCGAGTCAAGGCAAGCTCTCAGTAATGTATACATTGAAATATCCACCTTAAACGGTGCTAGGGTGACCTCCTATTTAACAAAAGAAGATGGTAAGTACACAACATACCTTAGAGGCGGCGAGTATACAATAAGGGCCTTACATCCAAGCTTTTCCCCCAAAGACATAACCATATATCTATTAGATCTGCATGAAAATGTGACGATATCGCTTTACCCCACAATATTATGCATAAGTATCTATAATGCTTTTACTCATAACCCAATCTCAAATGCAAATGTTACAGTTTACGACATGAGAGGCAATAAAGTAGCGCAGGGAAAGACCGATGATCATGGACGGGTTACATTTAAAGTACGCGATGGCGAGTACGTAGTGAGGGCTTCAGCTGAAAATTACGAATCACAAAATGTTACAGTACAAGTTCACGGCAATACAACACTCAACATATTCCTTAGAAATATACTGACGAAAGTTACAATAACTGTAGTGGACTCCGCTACGGGAAAACCTCTTCCTAATGTATACCTTAAAGTGAAATCTGATGACATTACTAACTATAAGGAAGGCATTACTAATACTAAAGGAGTCGTCGTTCTTACCATTCCAAGTCATGGTCCGTTAATAATAGAAGTTTATTATCATAACACATGTGTAGGCACTACTGTAATAGAGAGCGTGCTCTTGCCAGAGGAAGTATCTATAAGAATTCCAATAAGTCTTGAAGCATATTATAGGCACAAATATGACGAATATAGAGCTAAGTATGAGAACTTAGCGAGAATGTACTCAAAGCTCAATAAACACTACTCAGATTTACTTTCGGAATATAACGGATTACTAAATAAACTTAAGGAAGTAAACGAATCATATATAGTCCTAAGGGAAAATTATACCGTGCTACTGAACAATTATACAGAGGTCGTTAATCATCTTAATAATTTGACTATACTGTATAACGAAGTGCTTAAAAACAATACACAATTAATGACAAAAATAAACTTATTAGAAGAGCGACTTGAGGAGCTTAATGCTACGTACATGAAATTGTTAAGCGACTACGAAAAGCTTAGTAGTAAATATAAGAATTTGCTAGAGGAGTATAATAACCTTACTAAGAAGTATGAAGCACTGTCTACAAGCTATATTAAACTAAAGAAAAACTGGCCTATAGTAACAGCAATAGCTGGAATTGTAGGATTAATTGGAGGAGTAATGTTGGGATATACATATATGAAACGTAAGGGAGAGTATTTGGTAGTGCCTTCATAGCATTCTACATGGAGGTAATAGACGATATGACTGAGATCAGCATAGGTAGAGCATTAGGTAATGGCGAGTTCACTATAGATGTTGACACGTTAACAAAGCATGCTATAGTACTTGGAGCAACCGGTTCAGGAAAGACTGTACTCTGTAAGGCTATTGTTGAGGAGCTAGCTCTAGCCGGCTATCCAATAGTAGCTATTGATCCTAAGGGAGATATCAGTACATTAGCTATAGCATCGGAAGATTTTGAATTCAGACCATGGTCAGATGTTGAAGCTGAAGAGTTGGGCGAAGATCCTGAAAAATACTCCAAGAAGCTTAAGGAGAAATACCTTGCTGAGATTAAAAGGTGGAATATACCAAAGGAGAAGATAAGTAGGTATGTAAACGATGTACGTGTAATAATATATACACCTAGAAGCAACTATGGAGTCCCCCTTTCAATAAAGCCAAATTTAGACCCTCTTCCAAATTTTAATAACCTTATAAAGGAAAACCCTTCTATAGCTTACGATGTTATAGATAGTACGGTCTCACTTTTAATAAGACTTGCAGGCTATTCAGAGAAGAATACGCAAGAACATGCTCTTCTCTCTAAAATAGTAGAATGTCACTGGATTAATGGTGAAAGTATAGATCTAGAAACCCTTGTTGAAGAGGTAATAAACCCACCTTTCAGTAAGATAGGAAGTCTCTCAATAGACGCCTTCCTGCCTGAAAGATCTCGTCTAAAATTAGCACGAAATCTTAATGTATTACTTTCACACCCTGCTTATAAAGTATGGCTTGAGGGTGAACCTATTGATTTTGATAAGTACTTCTATGCAAAGGGGCAGATATCAGTAATAGACTTACGTTTTATGACTACAATGGATGAGAAACAGTTCTTTGTTGGAGCTTTATTGAACGAATTGTATAGATGGCTTTTAAGGAAGGGTGGCGTCTCGAGCTTACGTTTTCTCCTATACTTCGATGAGCTTGTAGGATTCGCACCGCCTATAAGTAAGCCTCCCTCTAAGACTACGCTTTTGCTTTTAGTAAAACAAGGAAGAGCTTTTGGCCTTGGTTGTCTTCTTGCTACTCAAAACCCATCTGATGTAGATTATAAACTCCTCTCAAATGCAAATCATAGATTTATAGGGAGGCTTTCAACAAGACAAGATGTAGATAAAGTGAGAAAAGGACTTGAGCTTACAATAGATGCTGTAGGAACAATAATGCGCCTAAAGCCTCGTACTTTTCTCTATCATAACTATGAAGTGGGCAGAAGTGAAATAATTGAAGTAAGATGGCTAATGACATACCATAGAGGACCACTTCGTCCCGAAGAGATACGTAAGATCATGGAGAAATATGCGCCGTCTAAACAAGAAGCTCTTAAAGATAAGGGATTGTCTGGTAAAGTTTTCGAAATGAAAAGAGATGAGAATAAAGAAAGTGTACTAATACTTGAGGAGAGTACAGAAGGAGAAAAGAAAAGTCATTATGAAGAAGAGGAAAATATAGTGGAAGTTACGAGTAAAGAACAAATATTAGCATTTAAACCCAGAATATCTCCTAAGGAATTAATTAAGCGACTTGAACGATTAAACCTTAAAATACTCAATATTCAGATAAACACCTTTAAAAGTCCAGTATATGAAGTGAAATACCAAGTATCCCTATCACTTGGCTCTAAGTCGGTAGAGCATAGAGGAACAGTATCCCTTCTTTATGATAAAGGAAGCTTTAGAAGACTACATTACAACATGGATGTAGTTGATCTAAATGAATTAACTATCTTAAATGAATATCCTACAAGAGAAGTTAATTCGCTTGAAGATACGAAAGCGCTAGTTGATATGCTGAAGTCTAAATTTAAAATCAGGGCGTTTTATTCACCTGTTTTGCGTACAGTAGTCTTTTCACGTAAGGAGTTGGAGAATCTGAAGGAGAGGGCTAGAGAGCACATAATAAATATGATGAACAAGGAGATAGAAAATGTAGATTTAGAGGCTAAGATAAGAAGAGAGGAGATATTACACGAGCTTCCGATAATAGAGGCTGAGCTTAAACTCAAGGAGAGCGACTATAAGTTAGTAAGAGCTAGAGCTGAGGAGATAAGCAGATTAAAAGAGGAGCTAAAGAGGAGGAGAATAAGATTAGGTACCCTTACAAATGAATATCGCAGAATTCAGAAGGAACAAAGAGCGCTTGAGGCGGAGATAGCTAAATTAAAATCAAAAATTAAGCTAATGAAGGAAGAACTAGAGGCCTTAGAGAGCATATCTAGAGAGAAGATAGAATTTATCAAGAGGAAGTATAGAGCTATGCTAAACAATGCCATAGTTGAACTCACAATAAGTCCCGAGCTTAGGGTCAGGAAGAAAGGTTATGTCATTAAAATGCAGTATGTCATTGTTCTAGATGTAAATGGAATCGAAAAAGAGGTGTTATTTGATCCTTACAGCAATATGCTCGTACTGGGTAGATGTGAGGTATGTGGAAGGGAGGTTTCGATTTCCCTTATAGGCTTAGAACAGAGCAAGAAACTCCCCATATGTTCCGTTTGTGGAGCCGTACTATGTAGTCATCACATGTTATCATGTTCTGTTTGTGAAGCCATATTATGTCCGAAACATGCTAAGAAGTGTGATGAATGTGACGTCATACTATGTCCGAGGCATACAAACCATTGCTACATATGTGGGAAGTCGCTCTGTCCAGAACATACTATAACTTGTGCTGTATGTGGTCGTAAGGTATGTAAAGAACATGCAGTTCTCTGCGTTAATAAGCCAGTATATGTCTGTACGAACTGTGTCGTCTACAAGCGTAAGTTCTTCAAAAAGGTACCGTATTGTCCAATTTGATGATGTATTTAAAATCATAATGAGATTAAAAGATACTCCTTTATATCATTGTATAATGTAGAATAACAGGGGAATACTTGCCACATACAATAGCAATATTTAAAGTTCCTAAATCAAGGCTTGAAGATCTCGGTCCAGAAGGCATATTTAAGGAATTAAGCAATACGTCTTTAGTAGAGCTATCTAAATACTTCGAAGAGATAAATGATAAGGCAGCCTTAAGAAGAATGGAGGCACTTAGAAAAATTATTAAGGATCTTGATGCGCGCCTCATTCCAGATAGGGTTACTAGTAGGGATGCGCGGTTCATGCTATCGTATACCTATTTAGCCAAAGTTCACTATGTAATTAAAGGAGAAAGACGTTTGGAAAGTTATCCGATAACGGTAGAACATCCCGTCTGGCTTAGAGTGAACTCAGGCCTTCTTCTAGTATTCGATTCGCCAAGCAGGCGTATATCTAGGGCCGTTAGCGAGCTAGTTTCCTTAAAGCTCTTTAATGATGTAAGCAGTATTACCCCTCTACACTTAGAAAGAGACTACATAATGGCTATTGAACAATGGGTTACCTCTAAGGAATACGAAGTTTCAGGAAACATAATTAGAGCAACATTTAGGCGTGCAAATATAGAGGGCTCTGTGTTAGAGGAAATTTCAATTAAACGTGAAGGCTTAGATACTATGGAAATATATAGTACTATTAAGAATTCTGCGCATGAGATAAAGTCACTCACTTTCATCACTCCACTTCTCCCGCAGTTTGGAAGAAGAGTTACATGTAAGATAGATAATAGAGGAGGCCTCGTAATATACACTCCAGGATTGAGAATAGTAGATCTAGAAGTGATAATCAATGAGCTAGAAAAAGTGCTTAAACTTACTGAACGTTAAGGTTTTTAAGTATAGGTTCGCTAAATATTAGGGCATAATGCTAATATGAGGGATCATGTAGAGGAATTATTCTCAAATGCCATTAAGGAGCTTAATGAAAAAGGGAAAATACTCAGCTCGACATCCCTTGCCCTTATAATGCTATCTCGAGCTGAGGAATTAGTATCAAGAGCAGGAGTTAATTCATTATGGTATTTAGCAGAATATCTTGATAGAGTGACTAAGGTTAGATCTTCGGCTATTCTATTACATAACATTGTTAGGGAATTTCTGAAAAGATCTAATTACTATCTTGAGGAAGCTAAAGAAGGTAATATAGATAGAGTGATTCAAGAAATAGTTAAGTTAAGGAGGAAAGTTATAAACTCACTTCAAGCATTAAGCGCCATAGCATCTAAAAGAATAGAGAATGGAGATGTAATAATGACACATGGATATAGCACTTCTGTATTCATGACATTAAAGGCAGCCATCAAAGAAGGAAAGGATATTAAAGTCTACATATCGGAATCTAGACCTTTTTCTAATGGTATTACAATGGCTGAAAACTTGGAAAAGCTCGGAATAGAAGTAACACTTTTTGTGGATTCCGCAATGCGTTATTTCATGAAAGGAGTTAATAAAGTACTATTAGGTGCAGAAGCAGTAACAGCTAACGGTGCGGTTGTAGGAAAAGTTGGATCGTCACTTTTATCCTTAGTAGCACATGAGGCTAGAGTTAGAGTACTAATAATCAGTAGTATAATGAAATTCTCTCCAGAAACATTTTTCGGCGAGCTTATTGAAGAGGAGAGGACTACACCTAATGTGATGTTCTCAAGGAGTACAATTGCTGAACTACGTAAACTAGGCGTGAAATTCTACGTGCCTGTTCTTGATTTCACTCCACCAGAGTATATAGATCTTATCGTAACTGAAAGAGGCATTATAGCTCCGCAAGCAGTTCCTTTCGTGGTACAAGAATTATATGGATGGCCTCCAGAGATATTCGATGTAAACGAATTGCTACGTGAGTTCAAGCTAAAGGTAAAGGAGGTGGTGATGAAGTGAACATACCTAAGGAGGTATTAGAAATAGCAGAGAATATAAAGAACATGAAGATAAGAGGAGCAGGAAGAATAGCGCGTAGTGCAGCTAATGCATTAAAGATAGCAAGTGAGAAGTACTCTGGAAATGCGTTGGAGGAGTACATATCATACATAAAGGCTGTTGCTAACATCTTGCTCAATACTAGACCTACTGCTGTGTCTTTGCCTAATGCTATAAACTTTGTAATTTCGCGTCTTATGCGTAAAAAGAACTATATTTCTAGTGTAGAAGAAGCACGTAGCATAGTTGAAAGCGCTGCAAGCGAATTCATAACGCGTTCTAAAGAGGCTTTAAAACTTATAGGAGCAATAGGAGCAAGGAGAATAGAAAACAACGATACCATACTTACCCATTGTAACAGCTCTGCAGCTCTATCCGTCATTATAAAAGCTTATGAAGAGGGAAAGGATATAAGAGTTTTTGCAACAGAGACAAGACCGAAGTTTCAAGGTATTATAACAGCGAAAACATTAGCCTCTAAAGGAATAGATGTAACATTAATTCCTGATTCTGCTGTACGTCTTATAATGAAGAAAGTAGATAAAGTTATAGTAGGTGCTGATGCCGTTGCAGCAAACGGTGCTGTAGTCAATAAGATAGGTACTTCTCAAATAGCCCTAGCGGCACATGAAGCTCGTGTGAGAGTATTCGTTGCGGCAGAGACGTATAAATTTAGTCCAGCTACGGTAACTGGAGAGTTAGTCGTAATAGAGGAGAGGGAGCCTAACGAAGTAGTATCCAAGACCTTCTTAGAGGAGCATCCTAAAATTAAAGTAAGAAATCCTGCATTCGATGTAACTCCAGCAGATTACATAGATGCAATAATAACCGAAAAAGGTATAATACCACCACAAGCTGCTATATTGATACTAAAAGAGGAATATGGCTGGGTAATAAGTGATTACCTACTTAAGATATCTCCTTCTGAAGAGGAAGGAGAGACTACGAAATAATCCCTAAGTACACCAACATCCCTAAGTGCATCCAGAACGTTATCCACTTGAGCGCCAAGAGGTGCGCCTCTGCCGAATCCTTTACACCGTACCTTTCTTACGTAGTCCATATTGACATATATTACTAACACGTTATTAATGATAGTTGTGGAAAACGGAAAGATTCTACAGTTGGCTGGATACCATTCATATTCCTTGCGCAAAATACATAAATTATCCTTGTCGAGAAAGATGCAACTACCATCTTTGCTCCTGCTGAGAAAATAGTGTTCCCCATATTTAACTATTAAATCGCTATATCCCATTTCACTCAATATCTTTACTTCAACAGGGTAGAGTTCTAAGAGCCATTCATTAAGACCTCTACCACAACAGTTTCCGCATTTAGCGCACTCGAACTTTAGTCTTGGATCGAATCGCGGTATGAAGTACATGCCCTAAAAAAGGCATTAACTAGTTAAAATATTTTACTAACGTTAAAAGTGCGAAGAGCTAATAGTACTCACTTAAAAGCCATATATTGCCTATATGTACGTTTCTTAAACCTGCTTCCTTCGCTACTGTAAGACATCGTTTTGCATGGGCGTAACTTGTAGGAGGTAGGTCTCTAAGCATATAATCCGGATGAAAAGCAAGCAGGCTGTACGGTATGTCGCGATCTATATCTGCTAGGAATTCAGCAATTGCTCTGACCTCCTCTACGTCCACATAGCCCGGTACTAATAAGGTGCTAGCAACTATTAAGGGTGGGGTCTTTCTTTCAGAGATGTATTGCGATGCAAGCTTTATGTTCTCCCATAATGCCTTGTTATCTATCCCTGTAAGGGCCTTATAAATAGCATTAGACCATGCCTTTATGTCGAATTTAACAATACCTCCAGTCTCTAAGGAAAGCTCTACAGCAACTTTAAGCATGCCTTTATTCATAAGGCCATTTGTCTCCCAGCATATTCTTAATATCCTTCCTTTATTCCTCTCTAAAGCCTTAAGGCTAGTAGCTATTGCATGAGCCATTTGAGGGGAAGGGTCTCCTCCAAAATAACATATGCATGAAACATTAGGCGTTACATGAGAGGCTAACTCCTCTGAGCTAACTAATGGTGATAAGGAACTAGCAAGCTTTCTATAATGCCAGTTTTGGCAGAAGAGGCAATCTAAATTGCAAGCACCATAAAATACTGCAAGATTATAATATCCATATTCAGGCCCACTTCTAGAATAGGAATATTTAGGATAACCAACACCAGTACAGCCAGGACATACCCAATCAGCTACGCAGTTCGTAGGCAAAGGATCATAATACCATTCTAAGATACCCTTATCAGGAGTACCTGCCAACCTTATGAGATGCCCATCTACGTTCTTTACAAGACCACAGTAACCAGTATTTCCATTACCAATTCTACACTCAAGAGCACAGCCCTTACATAGTATTCCATCTTTATCTCTAGGTGGCGCAGTTGGTAGTCCGAACCGCTTCCTGCTTCGCTCATGAGCTTTCATCGCTATCTTAAGGGCCTCTTGAGCGTTCTCTCTAAGGCAATCAGCACATATACCAATAGTTTCAGATATTACCCGACTTTCCTTTCCACATAGTATACATTTCTTCTTTCTTAGAATTCTAGAGTACTCAAACATTATTCTCAACAGTATTGTAGGTTACTCTCCTATTTACATTTTCGGAGCTTTAAGAAGGGTATACATTAAAGTCCATAGAAGGAACCATGCAGCAAAATATTCTAAGGCCCCCTCAAAGTATATACTTCTAAGCTTTTTCATTAAGAGGGGACTAAAACCCATAATTCTAGCTACATAATAGGAAAGCAAATATCCAGAAACTCCTACTAGCAGTCCTGAAAGACCTGTTAACCCGAAGATACCGCATAAAGTGCCAAAAACTATACCTAAGATAAGTCTCATTATGTAGAGAGCATCCTCCCTCCTCATTGAGATCACTAAACTTATTATCCCACATTACGTACATTAAGCTTGCGGTGCTCTTCCATATGCTAAAAACCCGCTTATCATCATTCGATACTAAGGTATTGGTTAGCGAGGTAAGTCAATTAGTTAGAGGAGGTATAATATCCAACATCTATCAATCTAACTCCACATTCATAATTAAAATACACACTCAGGAAGGAAGAAAAGATCTAATATTAGAGCCCCCATATCGTTTTAACTTAACGAAATATGAATATGAGAAACCTACTATGCCTCCTAACTTATGCAGAGCGTTACGAAAAAGACTAAGACAAGGTAGAATTGAGGAAGTTACACAAATAAATGATGATAGGATAATTTCCCTTAAGATAAGGAAGGCTAATAGCGTACACTATCTCGTGCTAGAATTGATAAGAGAGGGAAACCTTATACTGCTAAATGAAGATAAGGAAATAGAGATCGCACTAAATCCTGCGAGAATGAAGGATCGCGTAATACTTCCAAGGGCAAAATACGTACCTCCACCTAAATCATATATAGATGTACTAAGAAGTTCTCCAGAAGAGGTATTAGAATACCTGAAAAATGGACGAGGAGAGCTCATTAGGAACATGGTAGTTCGACTAGGAATACCTAGTGAAATTGCAGAGGAGATATGTTTCAGATGTAGTATAGATAAGAAAAAGGAAGTTAAGAAAGTCAACTTAGATGATGTAGCAAACATTGTTAATATGTATCGTGAGTTGCTTGATGAAGCAATAAGAGAGAGGAAAGGTTACATATTCGTAAAGAATGGGAGCTACATAAATTTCGCTCCTATAAGACTTCTACACTTGGAAGAGAAAGGTATCAATGTAGAAGAATATTCAAGCTTTAATGAAGCCGTAGATGAATACTTCATTAAAGTTATACTACATACTAAAAAGGAAAAAGGCCAAGAGAAGATAGAGAAGAAAAAGGAGAAGATATTAAGAGAAATCCAGGAGTGCAGGAAGCGTTTAGATGAATATACTCGGTTAGCTAAACGATATAGGGAAATGGCGGATCAAGTATTTGCTAGACTTAACTTAGTGAACTTCTTACTTGAAAGAGTGAGAAACCTAAAAGAGTCCTATCGAAAATGGAAAGATGTAGAAGGTGTAATTAAAAAGGACAAAGAGCTGGCAAGTTACATAAAAGGTATTGTTCCCTCTGAGAGCAAGATAATATTAATAGTTAATGGGTATGAGATACCATTAAATCTAATGGCATCAGCTCAAGAGAATGCAGGCAGGTTTTATGATCTCTCTAAGGAATATGAGCGCAAAGTAAAGAGAATATATGAGGTACTTAAAGAAAAAGAGGAAGAATTAAAGAAGCTCTCAAAAGAGGAAGTAGTCGAAGAAAAACCAGTATTAAGGAGGAAGCTAAGGTGGTTCGAAAAGTTTCACTGGTTTATTACTTCCAACGGCCATGTAGTCATAGGGGGTAGAGACTTCAAGCAAAACGAACTAATAGTCAGAAGATATCTTACTGACAATGATCTCTTCTTCCATGCAGATATACACGGCGCACCAGCAGTAGTACTTAAAGTAGATGAAAAGGAGATAAGTGAAGATGAAATATATGAAGCAGCACAATTTGCTGCAGCCTACTCACGGGCTTGGAAACTAGGTATGAGTGCGATCGATGTATACTGGGTTAAAGGAAACCAAGTATCTAAATCCCCTCCGCCTGGAGAGTATTTACCGAAAGGCGCCTTTATGATAAGGGGGAAGAGAAACTACATAAAAAATGTTCCATTAATCCTAGGGATAGGCGTCTCTCCAAGTGATGAAGCATTGATTATCGCTGGACCTCCTTCAGTAGTAAGAAGGAGATGTAATTTATGGGTTGAGTTAGTTCCAGGGAATTTGTCGAAAAGTGAGATAGCTAAGTTCATATACAAATTCTTCATAAATAATGTAGAGGAAGAGATGAGGCAGATGCTGGAAAAAATAAGAATCGATTACATAATATCTTTAATACCGGGCTCTTCGCTCATAATAAGGAAAGGAAGAAGAGGTGATTAGATAGGGGAGATAAAATTTCTGGTAGATTCGATGCTAGGGAATCTCGCCCGTTGGTTAAGGATATTAGGTTTGGATACAGAGTACCTTCCTCATGAAGATGATGATGAATTGATAGAACGTGCACTGAAGGAAAAGAGGATAATATTAACTCGAGATCGAGGTTTATTAGAGAGAGCAATAAAGAGAGGAGCTAGTGCTCTCCTTATCAAGGGAGAGAGACTTGAAGTTTGGTTAGCACAACTAGCTAGAAAATACGGTATAAGATTGGTAATAGATCCTAATAAGTCTAGATGCCCTCACTGTAATACCCTATTGAAACATGTACTTGCTAGCGAGTTTGAAGAACTAAATATGACTACGTGGAGACCACCAGTGAGTAAGGAGGAATACTGGATATGTCCTACATGTAAACAAATTTATTGGCGAGGTAAGCACTTCAGGTCTATATTAAACATATTGAAGAGGGCAAAAGAGATATCAAAGCTTTTAGACATAAACTCTAGATAGCTATCAAGGAGATGAGGTTTCATGCAGAAGTTCCTTAGTACAGATGAGGGGACATACTTAGTTAAGCTCGCTAGGCGCGCTGTAAGGACTTTCCTAACTGAAGGAAGGCGTATAAAGACTCCTAGAAATGCCCCCCAGAAGCTACTTGAACGAAGGGGAGTCTTCGTAACTATAAGTAAGTACATAGTCGATGAAGAGACTGATGTTAGACGGAAGATCCTAAGGGGATGTGTGGGTTATCCTGAGCCAATAATGCCGCTTGTAGAAGCGACTATAAGCTCAGCAATAGATGCAGCTACAGAAGATCCTAGATTTCCTAGTTTAGTGCCTACAGAACTAAATCAAGTATTATTTGAGGTCAGCGTACTGGGCAATATATCAGA
>JAGGUS010000032.1 GCA_021158375.1 Thermoprotei archaeon | reverse complement strand
TAATGCTGTTAAGGCAAACGGCAATTTAAAAGCTAGGATACGTATGTGTCTCCTATATTACTATGCTAATGTAAATAATGCCTTAGTCATCGGTAGTAGTGATAAGAGCGAGATCTTAATAGGCTATTTCACTAAATACGGTGATGGTGGAGTAGATCTTCTCCCGATAGGCGATTTATATAAGACGCAAGTAAGACAGTTGGCTATAGGCCTTGGAGTACCAAAGAAGATAGCGTATAAACCAAGTAGCCCTCGTCTTTGGCCAGGCCATATGGCTGAGGACGAGCTAGGGTTAAGCTATGAAGAAATAGACATAATATTATATGCTTATCATGACTTAGGGTTAAGCGAGGATGAAATAGTGCAGAGATGTAACGTAAGTGCCGATAAGGTTAAGAGAGTAATATCTATGGTGAGAAATAGCGAACATAAGCGTAAGATGCCGCCAATAATAAGGATTAAATGAACCTCGTCAACTCTATAGACTCCTCTTCGTCTTTTATTTTCACCTTCGGTAGTTTTTCTGTAGCATCTATAACTCCAATAGGCTTTCTAATTATAAAACCTAATTCAGCGAGCCTATACATAACTTCTCGTGGATTTTTTACTCCAAGAGATTCCAAGTCTATGAGGAATCGTATTTCCCCTACGCTATGATATTTATTAAGGTATATTATTGCCTTCTTCAAATCCTCATCATATTCTTCTACTTTTGAAATAGGCTCTTCCTTTATTTTAATTACTTTCTCCTCTTCTTTTTCTCTCCTCTCTTCTACACTTGGTTTCTCTTTCTTCTCTTCTTTTTTGATCTCTGTTTCTATTTCAACTTCCTCTTCTTCACTCCATTTAAATAACGGGCTTATTTTGCTTAATTTGGTCTTCATTACTCTCTTCTCTTTTTTAGTCCTTAAGATTCCTTCTCTCTTAGCCTTTTTCTTTTCCTCTTTAGGCTTTAGTATTAAGACCTCCTCCTTGCTTTCAGAAGGTACTACTTCTTCAGGAAGGGGAAGAGCAAGTTCTTCCTCATCTAGTTCCTTGAATTCGCCTATTGGTCGTAGTTCCTCATTCGTTATAAGATCATTAACTATTACTGAGAGCGTTATTAGACCTACTTCATTCTCTTCTGCCCACTTCCTCATATCGTCTAAGCTAACTCTTCCCTTCCTCTTCACATAATCCTTGAACTTATTGAGCAACTCCTCATAAGTGCTCATTTCTCTCAATATATCATTCAGTTCTGAGTGTGTTAAATCTATCCTTTTTAGTCACTTCATCTATTGCATCTTCCAACATACTCTTAGCTTTATTAACTATATTATTGAGTTTGCTCTTATCATCAGCTTCAGCATAGATTCTGAATATTGGTTCAGTACCACTAGGCCTTATTAATACCCATGATCTCCTATCATACCATATCTTCACTCCGTCTGTATGATCTACTTTCATATCTTTCGTGGCTTCCCTTAGTACCTTAAGGACGTTCTCTTTTAGTTCATTAGGACATGGTACTCTTAACTTCATCTGATAATACTTTGGTAGCCTTGCCATTAGCTTTGAAAGGGGTTCCTCCTCTTTAGCTAAGATATTTAGTATGAGTGCTGTAGTCATCGTGCCATCCCTTACTGGATGATGCGGGCCGAAGAAAACACCTCCGTTTTCTTCAACTCCTAATGGTGCCTTTAACTCCAACATCTTCCGTGAAACATGTATGCTACCAACTTTCGTATATACGACTCTTCCGCCATGTCTCCTAGCTACTTCCTCTATTACGACTGATGAGCTAACGGGTGTTACCACTGTCTCTCCTGGATGCTCTCTTAGGTAGTATTCCACTATCAGTGCACCACTTCTATCTCCCCAGTGTACGTTTCCTTTTTCATCTATGAATATTGCTCTATCTCCATCTCCATCATGCGCTACACCAAAATCTGCTCCTGATGAAACTACCGTTGTAGCTAGGCCTTCAAGATTATCAGGTCTTGGTTCAGGTTCTCTTCCAGGGAAATCTCCATCCAGATTACCGTTTATTGTAAGAACTCTGCAGTTTAAGATTTTTGCTAGTCTTGGTGTTGTGAGAATACCTACACTATTTGCTGGATCGATCACCACAGTGAACTTCTTCCTCTTTACCACATCTGCATCTATATGTCTAATAACGGCCTTTATGTACTCTTCAATTATTCCTTCATTATTACAATAATAATGTCTTCCTACGTTTCTCCAATTAGATAATGCGAATTTCTCGTGGAAATATATGTCTTCTATTCGTTCTTCCTTGCTCCTTTCTATTTCAACTCCATCATGATCGATGACCTTAATACCGTTATATTCTGGAGGATTATGGGATGCTGTGATCATAACGCCGAAATCAAATCCTTGTGCCTTTACAGTAAACTGCAATGCTGGTGTAGTTATTAACCCTACATCATACACATTACATCCAGTAGCCATAAGGCCACTAGTAATAGCTTGAGCTACTATCTCTCCTGTCTTTCTAATATCTCTACCTAGTAGACATCTCCCTCCTTTAAAAAAGGTTCCTACTGCCATTCCTATCCTTACTATATCATCAACGTTTAAGTCCTCACCTAATATAAATCTTATACCGTTAGTTCCAAAGAGCCTCTTCATGAAATAACGCCTCTTCCCTAGATAGAATGGATTTAGCGAGATAATATTAAAATGCTCCTTTTATAACTCTTATTATGAGGCCTAAGTAATGGAAAGTGACATAGCCAAGCGAATACTTGCTGCAGTTAAGAGAGCATCACATGAGAGAGAGCAAGTTCAGATAGTACTTAAGGGTCAATACCTTGAGGCTTATGAGCTACTAAAGGATGCAGAAACCGCTGGCTTGACGCCTGCTATTATAGGCCCTCCTGGCGTTGGGAAAACTCTCCTATGTAGGTATTATGCCATGATGACCGGCCGTCCGTTCTTCTGGGTGACATTAGATGAGGGAACTAAGCCATCTCATTTAATAGGGTCATTTAATCCAGCTGTAGTCCTTGAAAAGGGCTTTACAATAGATGCATTCGAACCGGGCCCTTTAACCCTAGCTATGGTAACTGGTGGTGTTTTCGTTGCTAATGAACTAAATAGAGCTAGTGAATACGTACAGAATGTTTTCTTAGAACCCCTTGAGGAAAGGTCTTACTATATACCGCATATTGGTAGAATAAAGGCTGATTCATCGTTTTTCTTCATAGCAAGTATGAATCCTGCCGAACTGGCAGGCGTACATAGGATAAGTGAAGCATTAAGAGATAGAATTCAGGTCTGGATTACACTAACCTATCCTGATAAGGATACTGAACTTGAGATAGTGCGCTTACACTGTAGAGAACATTATATACCGGACGACGTGTTAGAGAAGATATACGCAATAGTTGCTAGAACGCGCAGTCACTCAGCTATAGAAAAGCCGGCTTCCATAAGAGCTACAGTATCAATAGCGAAGTTGGCTGCAGAACACATGAAGCGAGAGGGATCGATAGATGATGAGGAACTAGGTAGGATAGCTAGGCATGTGTTGATAGGATCTATCAAGACTAGACCTGGTGTAAAAAAGGAAGAAGTTGTAAATTCGATAATCGAAGACGTCCTCAAAGCTAAGGAGGCGATCGGTTGAAAAATATAAATCTCAATATAGAAGAGTTCTCACTTGAGTTCATAAGGAGGCTTAGATCTAGATGTGATGTAGAGCATTTAAGGCCATCAGTACGCCAAAGCATAGCCTTAACTAAACTACTCAGAGCTATGCTTAATCGTAAAGGTGTACTTCAAGCAGAGGATTACGTCAAGGCTGCTTTAGCAATAACACCACCTGAACTTAAAGACATCGCACTGATTGTACTACAGGAGATGTTCGGCTATGCACAATATAAATATACTCCCTTCCAACCAATGGCACTTCTCCCGCTTTTCCCGCCACTATTTAGAAGTAGAGTACTTCCCTCATTTGAATCTCTAGACGAAAAAGCACGACGAATACTATCTAAGGTAATTTCAGGCAATCCAACAGCAATTAAAGATTACGAGAATCTGGCTAAAGAGGATCCTGTTAAGGCCGCAAGGCTCTTCCATAGATTAAGGCTTCTCAATATCCCTTCTAGCGTTAAGAGGGAATATGCTAAAGTACTTTCTGAAAACATATCCACATTATTACAGTTTAGTGAAGTAGTACGCTTCGTAAAAG
>JAGGUS010000124.1 GCA_021158375.1 Thermoprotei archaeon | reverse complement strand
TTTAGAGCATTATTTACGACAGCAACTGGATGGGGATCATATAGGAGGATAGTACATAATAATGTTCAGAGGGAAAAGATATACACCCTCAGTGGAGAGATTATAGTAAAGACTATTCTCCTAAAGCGTAGCATAAAAACTATTAAAGAGATCACGATGAATCTTAATGGAAAGGAGATAGAATTCGAATACGAGATATTATCAGACAAAATAAAGATAGAGACAAAAGACTCAAGGCTAAAATTAAGAGAAGGAGACTTATTAGAGATCATAATACGATAGTAACCATGTTATTCTGGAATGGATATAGAGACTATTTCAGCATATTTCTTAAAACCTTCAAGAACTTCTTTAAGCTTCTTCATAACATTCAATATCTCCTCGTAATATTTTCTTGGAGAATAACCCGCTATGTTAAGAAGATCCAACTTAAGGCTATAAGGATCCCTTATCCATATACTACACACATTCTCAGCAAATGCCACCCTAATATGAGGCAGACCTAGTATACCAACACTCTCATCCTTCATTAAAGCATAACCTTCCGCTCTAAGAAATACGTGAAAACCGGCCTCCTCCACGGCTGTCTTTATTTGTTTCTTCAACTCCTTCATCTTGTTGCGCTTAAGAATTATTAAAGCCCTCATGCTCTCTAAAAGCTTACCATAATCGCTTGATTCATGATATGTCATATATCCTCAACAATATTTAAGGACAGGTATCCTTAAATAATTATTGACTCATCTTTATCAGTCCATAAAATATGCTACTAGAGTCGCATTTTTCGCAGTTTAAGGAAAGTATTGAAGAATATCTCCTTGATTATTCTAAGTAGAAGCCATCCCAGTGATAAGTAGATAGGATCCGATAAGCATATTAGGAATCATAACTCGGGAAAATATATTAAGACTGACATTCATTCAAATAAACGTTCTTAAGTCTAAATCACTAGACTACTAAAGGGTAAAGTAAGTGGTATCTGGTATATTACTCGTGGGCTTTTTAGTAGCCGATATCGTAGTCCCTGAACTCGACAAGATCGCTGAGCCAGGGGAGCTAGTATTCGTCCCTAAGGGAATTCATCTTTCCGTTGGAGGACATCCTGCTAACATAGCTATAGACCTAATTAAAATGGGGTTCAATCCAAGAAATATAACGCTTATCAGTGCCGTTGGGAAGGACGTATTTGGAGACTTCATAGTGAATACCTTAAAGAGATATGATTTTAAGCTAATGATAGAAAGAGTTGAAGCTCCAACTAATAAAAATGTGATCTTAGTAGTTAAAGGTCAAGATAGGAGATTTCATGTAGAAGTCGGTGCTTCACTTCACATTCCTATTGCTAAAATATTAGAAGTACTGGAGAGTTGTAAGCCTTCAATTTTATACATCTCCGTGGGAATCCTAGGTAAGGTAGATGATGAATTAGAGAATATATTAAGAAGAGCCAGGCAATTAGGTATACTTACCTTTGTAGATGTAGTTAAACCATACAATAAAACTTGGGATTTCTTAGTGAGCGCACTGCATCATATAAATATACTTCACTGTAATGATAAAGAACTTATCGATATTACTGATGAGAAAGAGTTAAACAAGGCCATAGAGAAGGTTCTTGAGAGAGGAACGGAGTTACTTTTCATTACTTTAGGAGAGAGGGGAGCTATGGCTATTAATGAGAAAGGCGTTCTAATACAACCTGCCTTTAAAGTTGATGTAGTAGATCCCACTGGCGCAGGAGATGCGTTTTGCTCAGGTGTAATACTAAAACTTTTAGAGAACTATGGAGACAACGTAAAGACCTTAAACTTATCCCAGATACCTATAGAGGAAGTGAGCGAAATAATGCTCTTTGCCCAAGCTTTAGGAGCACAAGCATGTAGAGGACCAGGCACTACAACTGCTATAAATAAGGAGGAAGTATACGACTTATTGAATAGGCAGGGGAGTGAAATTCTAAAAAAGCAAAAGGTGAGGAGTTTATGAAGTATATACCTAAAGTAGGAATTATCACATTAGGAGATCCACGGGAAGAAGTCCCATGGAGGAGAGAAGAAGACAAACTCCATGAAGAGCTGATCAATATACTGAAGGGAAGAGAGGAAATAGAAGTAGTTTATCCACGTAAAGTGATAAGGGAGTATAAGGGCGTTATGGAGACTGTTAAGGATATGACAAGAAATGAAATCGATTTGTTATTATTATATATTCCAATATGGACGTATCCAGTAATGGCAGTAGTTGGGGCTAGAGAAGCAATTGAAAGAGGAGTACAGCTAGTAATAGTATATTCTGATAGGGGACTTAGCGGTATATTAGCGAGCGCTGGCGCATTAAAACAGATAGACATAAGGAGCAAATTAATCTACTGTAAGAAGGAGGAGTTGGTCAGAAATATAATCAAGTTTGCTAAAGCATGTATGGTTGTTAATAGGCTTAAAGGGATGAGGTATGGCGTTATAGGAGGAAGAGCGCTTGGCATGTATACTGTAGTAGATGATCCAATAAAATGGCAAAGGGAGTTTGGTGTAGATATAGATCATATCGATCAAGTTGAAGTGCTCAGGGAAGCGGAGAAAATACCGGAAGACAA
>JAGGUS010000069.1 GCA_021158375.1 Thermoprotei archaeon | reverse complement strand
GTATCTCTCTCTCACGTCCTAATAGCTTCTCTAAAGCCTTAATTATTAGAATGTCGCTTATCTCATCCTCAATAGCTTCTTCAACAGCCCGGCTAAGAGCCCTTAATCCTCTTTCGCTTCCGACTTTAGATTTAAAGGCCTCCCAAAGTCTGCGATCAATCATAATACTGGTCTTAATCTTATCCTTCATACAGTAATCCCGAAATAAGGTATAGAGTAATTATACTATTAAAGTTTACTGTATAGCATCGGTTAATAGAATTAAAGCAAATATGTCTTAATCATGCATTTCAATATGCACCTACCATAAATGGCGAAATTCACAATCCCATCAAGCTTATTGCGATCTTAGTGATAATTGAATCTTGTAATCAGGTCATCCAAGATACCTGCTTCTTAGTCCTTCCTTCAAAGCTATCTCATGCAATCTCCTATCACCAGTTAAGAACTCCACACTATTCACGTATTTTGCAGACGTTATCTGTATGGCATCAGCCTCATAGATATGATGCTTTTCTATTAGTTTCCAACTCTCCTTAAGTATCCTTATCTTTAACGGAACTATTAGTAAAGATCCTAACTTCATCATCCTCCTAATTTCTAGGAGGAACCTTCTCTTAACGATAGTATACGTTTCATCATCAATCCTACCGATAATCTTTGCTCTGTCAAACGCACCTAATACCTCACCAATATTCCATACACTACATGATAGAGTGATGTCCCCAGAATAGCATTTCAAGTACGTCCTCCTCACGTAATCACTACCAGGCTCCTTGATATACCTCTTAATTATAGCACTGCTATCCAGATATACTATTTGCCCGTTCATTCCTCATAGCCCTCACTAACTCACTTACGGTACCCTTCTTAGGTTCAATAGGCTCAAAATCTAACTCATAATCTTTAGAGCCGGCTAGTTCTAAAAGAATGTCATCTAAGGAGTACTCGACGATCTCATCTTTAATTAGCTCCTCGAGCAACTTACTAACTTCAACACCTTTTCTTACAGCATGCCTCTTAAACATCTCCCATAAAGTCTTTTCAATATAGATACTAGTCTTTACCTTAACTAACTCTTTCACCTCTAGTACTTATATACCAATTTCAGTATATAAGTATTTACTTAGCTTAGTGACTTACATATCGTGAACCAAGACATCCCAGCCCTCAAGTACAGGTACGTTTACGATAATGTTGTAGGCATGAATTACTGGACTACCAATTTAACATATGTTTCTCCGACCTGATCCCCAAATGCATTACTAATAACAGGAAAAAGAGCACCCTTCCAAAAACCAACATACGACCAAATACCTAGTGGCATGCCTTCTTGAAATATAATGTTACTTAGCAAAAAGGCAGTATTAAACTGATTTCTAGTAATTGGCTGATTTCTTTCCTCGGAAATTGCCTTCTTTACTACTATAGCTATTGCCTTCCTAGCTTCTCCCTTCTCCTTAAAAGATGCTGTTATATAACCAGCACCTAGTTTCCCATTTTTAAGAGACCATGTCCTTATTAAGACTAGGTTTTCATTAAGGGGTGAACCAGGGACTAGGCAGCCGTTCTTCTCAACTAAAGGAATGAACGCTAGTATTGTATCCTCCTTAGGTTTCTCTCCAAGTTTAATGGGCGGCTCGATTGTTGAGAATAGGGTGTGTATCACATCTACATTTGGTTCAGCAACTACTAATAGTCTGCCTGATTTGAGGAGTAGTTCGACTAGGCTCTTATTACATGCAATAATCGGTAGTGCATCCCAACCGATCACGACTAAGTCTAAGCCTACAGCCTTCCCCGCATCTTTAATTGGAATCTTTTTAAATTCTTTCGCAATTAGTGCCTGCTTGACTTGAGAAATAAATAAGGGATCCTCGCTTATGATAGCGATTCGCCAATCGACTTTAATTGATTCTTCTTGACTTCTAGCAGATGACGAAATGATGCGGCTTTTAACTCTTATCTTTATGTATGCATATGCAATTGTGGTGATTAGAAGTAATATTGTCAATAACCATGCTATTTTATTCCTACTTGTATTCAGGTACTTAATTGTTAATCACCTCCATTAAATTTTCAGCATTGCTCACATATATATTCATTTTTACTTAAGGAACTATAAAATAATGAGAAGATTCAGGGAGTTTCTACCTGCTTCGCAAAATACTAGCTAATGAAACTGACGTTTACTTCATTAGGGCTCTAATGGGCCTTAATTCCCTTTTGAATGGATCTAGAATTAGCCCGAAGATTTTGAGCGTTACCATGCCTAGAAGGTTCATGTCCTCGCTCTCACCCAGTACTACTGGCGTATGTCTTTCTCCATAGCTGGGGAGTTCTAGTAGTACCTCAGAGATTTTCCTTTTAATAGTAGTTCCATCAGCTAAAATGAATTCCATTTCTCCAATTGGTTTAAGGCCTAATTCTTCCCATATGCTTTTAGTGAGAACTGTATAAGTAGCTCCAGAATCTATGAGGAAGCGAACTTTAACTTCTTTATCACCATGTTTAACTATGCCATCAATATATACAAGACCCATACATCATCACCGATTTGATATATTGAGCATTCTTTCATTTAATTCCATCGATAATAATGATCGTGGTTATAGTTCGTTCTTGCTTGCTATAAAAATCACGCTTAAGGTTTGCTGTAATTAGAGAAGCATTCCAATAAGACCCTAATTTAAGCGTAAGCGTATAAGTCTATTTGAGCAATAAATTTTGTAAGAGGGGAAGTAATAGGCATATGGTGGTTTAGGTGGTAGTTCTAACGATAAAGGATAAGAGGGAGATCTGTGGAAATCTCGTATCGGCAGTACTTGGAGATAGAGGCATAGATTCCTTTTCTTATGGCGAGTTCTTTGAGGGAAGCCCCTTCCTTAGAATAGAAAAGCCTAGTGAAGTTAAGGTATATGAGCATAGATGGAGCCTAGAGGGTATATTTAGAAGGTACGAGGGACATGGCATTCTGGAGGAGTTTACAAGCGTGTATGATGACATACTGATCTATGAGCTTAAAAGGATTTCTGGAGGCCCCATAGAGCTGAACTTGAGAGGCAATCTTGGAATCTTCACGTGGTTCAATCCAGGACTTAGGAAGGAGATCATACGTAAGGTAACGTTTGAAGCCATTAGCGAGAGGAGAGCTTTTCAACTCTCGTACAACGGTACTTACTATCTGCGCCTAGAAACTGACCATGACGTAGAAGTCGAGGTGAGAGAGGATCGTGTAGAATATGCGGTAAGGACTGACCTTTCCGATGGAGATAAGTTAGTAGTATGCACAGTCGCTTCCTCCTCTAAGGAGGAGGTAAAGAGGAGAGCTAGTTGGGCCATGCAAAATCCAGGTGTGGTTCGAGAGAAGAGAAGGAATATGCTTGAAGACCTCCTATCCAAGATCCCACAGAAACCGGAAGGAGTGCATAGGGACTTCTACACATATCTGTGGTATGTAATCCTCACGAACAGGTGTGTTGTAGAAAGACATCCAGTACTCAAATATCCCTTCAATATGCCGAGCAAGTATATGTTCCGCCATCAATGGCTTTGGGATTCGGCATTCCACTCCGTAGTGTTATCATGGTATGACCAGAAGCTAGCTGAAGAAGAACTCAGCAATCTCTTCATAGCACAGAAACCTGACGGCAGGATACCACACGAGATATTCCTGTCAAAGCACTTATGTAAAGCCATATGGCGTATCGACGATTACTCTCCTTGGACTACGCAACCTCCTGTATTGGCTGTAGCATTAGGAATCCTCTTTGAGAAATATAAGAATAAGAAATACATTAAAAAGATCTTGCCTCACCTAATAAGATACGATAAGTGGTTTAGGGATTTTAGGGACAATGATAAAGATCAGCTTATTGCATATGTAGACTACCTAGAGAGCGGTTGGGATGATAGCGCTAGATGGGATCTGCCCATAATCAAGTTCAAGAAGAATTCCCAAAGATACTTGGGGATGTATAAGAGGATAAGGATGGCACCTGTAGAAGCTATAGATTTAAACTGTTTGATATATCTTCAAAGAAAAGTCATTGCATACCTGTGCAAGGAGTTAGGAGAGAGCAACTTAGCATGTGAGTTTGAGGAGCTCGCAGAGAAGACTAAGAACGGGATATTA
This sequence comes from Thermoprotei archaeon, assembly GCA_021158375.1. Classification (GTDB taxonomy): domain Archaea; phylum Thermoproteota; class Thermoprotei; order QMSL01; family B3-G16; genus B3-G16. The sequence goes on along the minus strand of JAGGUS010000069.1, from coordinate 2,262 downwards.
GAGCACATGTGGGATGAGGAGGAGGGGTTCTTCTTCGATGTATTTGAAGAAGACCATAGCCATATTAAAGTGAAGACACCAGCCGCCTTTCTGACAATGTTTGCTGGATTAGCCGAAAGAAGACAGGTTGTAAGGCTTGTAAAACACTTATTGAACGAAAAGGAGTTCTGGACAACTTTTCCTCTACCCACGCTGAGTGCTGACGATCCTAGGTACAATCCCAGAGGATACTGGCGTGGAAGGTCTTGGATCAACATTATATGGTTCACTTATTGGGGTCTTAGAAGATACGGCTATGACGAAGTTGCCGAGAAGCTACTGAAGAAAACCCTCAACTTGATGGAAAACAGCTTTACCTGTAACGAAAACTATGACAGCTCTACTGGGGAACCCCTTGGGGCTCCTGACTTCGGATGGTCAACTCTTGTGCTAGACATGCTCATGAGGAAAAGACCTCCGCTGGACGAGATCCTGGCTTAGTTTTTCCATAAACTATAATCGAAATAATTTCAGATACCTCTCAGGCGTTAGGGGAGTTGTGTTTTTTATGGCTTTTGGTGGCGCTACTGAGAACGACCATTACGAATATAATTATGAGTAGTATTAGATCTACTCTTGTTGCTTCTAGGTAGTACACATAGGGGCTTATTGAGAAAAGCGCTTCTACGAACGTGTCAATTATGTACGCGAACTGATATCCCGTGTTAGAGATCGGGTAGAAGAGTTTGACGGGAATGCCACCAGTAAACAGATCCATTAAACAGTGGAGTAATGGTAGACAGGCTAGGAGAGAAGCGGTTTTAATGGGATATTTTCTTCGCTTTAATACGAGGAAGACAGCAAGTGAGAACGGTATGAGGAATAGTAGTGAGTGAAGTAGTGATCTGTGCAGTGGGATTAGGCCGTCTAAATCGGGTAGAGTGGATAGCACTACAGCCAATAAGTAGAGTTTCCAATTGCCGTTAATGCATCGTCCAGCTACGACACCAACTAGACAGTGGGCGAAAGTATCGGGCATTACATCACCTGTAGTATATGTGCTTAGCTTTGAAATTAAGTCTTCCCAGCTTCTCAGTCAGCGTGGTATTACTGTTCTAAAGAGAGAAATTTAGTAATTTCCTCATTAAACTAGCGATGGTATATTATCACACAGTAGATCAGTGGTTGACTAGAAAGAATCGATACGATAGCTCTGCCTAATAATATTCAGGCTACTTCAGGTTTAGCGATATATGTTTAAATGTTTAATTACTTCTGCTCACTTGATGGAGGTGGCTTGATGACCCACTTTGCGATGAAGTATACCTTAGATGGAAATCTCATGGCGTTAGGCTCGACCGAGCCCCATGAAGTGTAGGTGAAGTTAATGAACCTTAAGTTGCCTTGATTACTAGCGGTATATCTACATTATTTTTATCTAACTCTACAGCTAGTAACAACTTCATGAAATTTATTAACCTGTGAGGAAGTTAATAGCGTTCACGGAGAAGGAGAGTATTCATCAAGATGATAAAATTGTGAGTTCTACGCTGTTCGTGAAAGATGAAAAGGCTGAGGATATTTGGAGAAAGGGAGGTCAAAAATCTTTGAGGACTCTGAGTATTATGATATTCTCTTCATCGTTTAACCATGAGGAGAATATGTCAACATTCAAGATCTTAGTTACAGCACTGTTTCCTAATTTAGCTTCTCCATTAATTATTTTATTCTTACGGAATTTCCTGAATATTCGGAAAATACAAAAATTTTATTAACGGTAAGGTAGTCCTAATTTTAGGTTATGGAGGGTATGATAGCTATGGGGGAATTAAATAGATATAGGAGAACTCTTGAGGAGCTGGAACCTATCGTTGAAGGACTTAAACGCTTAATTATGCTCTTAGGCTTTCCAGACTCATGCGCCTATGCTCTAGCAGTTATGTATGTTATTAGAGAACCGCTAATCATCGATAACTTATCTCAACTAACTGGATACGCTAGAACCACACTATTTACGTGTATGAACATCCTCGAAAGACTAGGACTTGTAAGCAAGAAGAGGGTTGGTAGGAAGTACGCCTACGTATTAGCATCTAAGCCCTCTAAGGTGATCTTATCTAGGTTTCGCGAAGTTCTTGAAAGGGGTGTGAGACCTCTAATAAAGACCTTAGAGAGACTTATTGGAAGCGGCTTGAAGGAAGAAGAGGAGGTCAAAGTTAGAGAAATACTTGAGGATCTCATAGGAATTAAGGAGGTATTAACTAAGGTGGTTTCTGAGGGAGG
>JAGGUS010000072.1 GCA_021158375.1 Thermoprotei archaeon | reverse complement strand
TTGAGAACCTACGTAAGAAGTTAGCTGAAATCGAGAGAAAAGAGGAATCACTTGCAAGCGAAATAAATCTACAGGAAGCGAGGATGTACCTTGGCGAGATAACTAAGGAGGAGTTTGAAGAGAAGACTAGGGGTATGCGCTTAGAACTTGAAAAATTACGCGCATTCAAGAATACCGTTAGGGAATTCCTAGGCGAATACTCGGATGAAATAAACATAATACTTCCTAAAGAGGAAGAGGAGAAAACGGAATCCGAAGTTGCCTTAAAGCCTAGTGATGAAGTGAAACCTATAAGCGAAGATGAGGGCGAAGAGGTAGTTATTGGCAATCTGGAGATAGGAGGTGGTGAAGAGCAGAAATTAGATGAGAAGTAGTGAACTAAACGTTCAGCTAGGCAAGTATATGCTGTAGTTCATCGAGTCGCTGTAGCCTATGCTCTACATAGATGAACCTACTGTCCCTATCTATTAAGTAGGCGTTAATGCCAACACCTCTCGGCACTTGATAATCATAAATAGGGTCATCGCCTACATGTAATACCTCATAAGGTTTCATATTGAGCTCAGAGCATATCCATCTATAGAACTTGTCTTCCTTTCTTATTAGCTTCATATGGGTTACACATGAGAATATCCTCTTAAAATACCTTAATAATCTCTTTACCTTAAGCAGTTTCATTACGAAGACCATATCTGCATTCGTAGATATTATGAGAATGTACCTTCTAGAGAGCATATTTAATAATTCGTATACTTCAGGATATATGTAAGCCCTTCTTACAGCCTCATCCACTAATTCGTTTATATTATCTAGTTCAAATTCCTTAGCCCAAAAATTAACTTGGTACCATCTTATATCGCTACTCCCTATATTGTCATAAGCCCTTAGTACTAGCCTCTTTGCGGTCTTTATATCTACGTTATGTACTTCTGCATACTTAAGCGGAACTAGTTCATTCCAGAAGAAATCTATGTAAGATCTATTGACTAAGGTGCCATCTAAATCAAATGATACTACCTGGATATCCTTTAGTCTCCGCATATCCACTGTTACCTTAATTAAATAGGAATCCGTTATTTAAACTGCGCTTGAGGTATGCTCCTATGTCCGGTGACAATATCCTTAGTGGAGTATCTATGAAAAGGCGCGTAGTCTTTAAATGTAGTTCCTGCGGCAAAGAGATATATGAAGAGGACGTTCCTTTTACGTTCTATGAAGGAAAGCCAATGTGTATGGACTGCTACATTAAGATGAAGAAAATCCACGTAGCTGAAAGGCGATCTTAAATGTTAATGTTACATATCATGATACTAAGCGTACTTATTTATATCTAGTATAACATATCGTACTATTGGGGCCCTTCATGCTTTACCGATCTCTAGGTAAAACAGGACTTAAGGTATCTGTAATAGGGTTTGGTGCCATCAAGCTTCCGGAGATTACTGTAGACGATGCTGTCAAGCTCCTAAATAAAGCTCTTGATCTAGGAATAAACTTCATAGATACAGCAAGGAATTATAGGGACAGCGAGACTAAAATAGGTATAGCATTAAAGTCTAGGCGCGATGAATTTTATATAGCCACGAAGACTCATTCAAGGGATGCCGATGGAGCTTATAAGGACATAGAGCGTAGCTTAAAGGAGCTTCAGACGGACTACATAGACCTCTATCAGCTACATACTGTAAGCTCTAAAGAAGCGTACAAAAAGGTAATGAGCTCTAATGGTGCCTTACAAGCTCTAAAGCGAGCTCGTCAAAAAGGACTTATAGGACATATTGGTATAACCATACATAGAGATCTTGATGTCATGAGATGGGCTATTGAAAGCGGTGAATTTGAAACAATAATGCTTGCTTATAATCCCTTGGATCCAGAAGGCGTCGAAAGGGAAGGTATACTGAAGTTAGCTAAAGAATATGGTATGGGCATTATCATAATGAAACCTCTCTCTGGAGGACAACTTGTACTCCCTGAGACAGAAATGGGAAAGCAGGTGGGAAACGATCGATTAGTACGGTTATGCTTAAGGTACATAATATCCAAAGATTTCGTTAGTACTGTAATACCTGGTATGAAAAGAATAGCCGAATTAGAGGAGAATGTCGGCGTCGCTGACATGCCTCCATTAACTAAAGAGGAGAAGGATGAACTATTTAGATTAATAGGCAGTTTAGGAAAGTCCTTCAGATATGGACAAATATGTCTACGGTGTGGTTATTGTCTTCCATGCCCTCAAGGAATACCGATACCTGATGTATTCAGAGCATATGATGCGTATATTGGTTATCCAGAAGAAGTTAAGGAAGTAGGCCTTAAAATATACGAATCTCTTAAAGTAAAGCCATCTGCCTGTATTGAGTGTAGACAATGTGTTACTAAGTGTCCGGCAGGTATTGATATACCTGCTAGACTTAAAGAAGCTTATAAGGTACTAGAAGAAGCATTAAGACGAAGAAAGGCATAAGCTAAGAAGGTGAGCATTAATGGATAGCGGTGAAATGAAAGCGTTAATTATACGTGGGAAGCAAGATGCCATCATAGATACCGTAGCGATCCCTAAAGTAAAGCCTAATGAAGTACTAATAGAGGTCAAGGCATGTGGCATATGTAAAACAGATATTGAAATATTTAGAGGAACTGTTGATCTAGCTAAGTATCCCGTAATTCCCGGACACGAATTCTCAGGTATAGTTGTAGATGTTGGTCGCGACGTTACATCTGTAAGTAAAGGGGATAGGGTTACCGTAGATCCTAATATTCCTTGCGGAAAATGCTACTATTGCCGAACTGCAAGGAAACATTTTTGTGAAAACTGGAATGCGATAGGTGTTACATTAAATGGAGCTTATGCACAATATGTTAAGGCTCCTGAACATGTAGTCTACAATATACCCAATAATATGCCATTTGATGCCGCCTGTTTAACCGAGCCTGTTGCATGCGTCCTACATGGACTACATAGGATCTCACCATCAAGTGGATCGCATATCGCGATATTTGGAGCTGGACCAATAGGCCTAATGTTCTTACAATTGCTTAAGGAAGTAGCTTCAAGAATTATAGTATTTGAAATAAACCCATATAGGAGCAAAGTAGCGGAGAAGTTAGGCGCTGATTATGCAATAAATCCATTAGAAACTAATGTAGAGGATGAAGTTAGTAAGTTAACTAATGGAAGGGGGGTCGATATCGCCATAGATGCAACAGGAAACGTGAAGGCTATTGAAACCGCAATGAAAATACTTGCGCCTACTGGCAAGCTCCTTTTATTTGGTGTAGCTCATAAAGATGCGGTAATAAACATTAGGCCCTTTGAAGTATATCGAAAAGAGCTTACTATAATGGGGAGCTTCACTAACCCTTATACTATGAACGAAGCTATTGGCCTGTTAATGAAGGGAGTAGTGAACTATAAAGAACTGATCACCCATAGGGTGCAGTTAGAGGATGCGCTTAGCATATTAGCTAAAGGCCTACCCAAGGAGGGGATTAAGGTCATAATTACGAAGTTCGCTTAATTTTCCGAATAGTATCTTAATAATCTTGGTGTATTATTTACCCCTTTTAACGATAACTACTTTCCTAATATACAGTCGTTCTATTGATGGTGAAATCTTTGTGGATCCGTTAGTAACAATTACGGTAATCTTAGTACTATCGTTCATGCTTGGCCATATCTCAAAGAAACTCAGTTCCTATGCCTTAATAGGCTACATCCTGGCAGGCATTATGGTTGGTCCTATATTAAATATGGTAAACGTCAACTCTACAATTATAGACCTTCTTAATGACCTGTCTTTTTCTTTTATAGCATTTGAGTTAGGCCTCTTATTTCCATTAAGGAGTTCTAAATCGTTAAAGGGCTACATCTTAATGAATATTGTCGTCTTCATAATGAACTTAGCTATGTGCTATTTAATATTAGCATCAAAATATTCCTTAACTTCTATCCTATTAGTATCGCTTTATACGTTCAATACGAGCACGATCTTAGGGCTTAGAATTCTGATGGACGATCTCGTAATTGATGAGTTATCGAAGAATATGCTCGTAGGAATATTGTCTACAAGCGATCTAGTTACCTTAGCCATAATGACGATAATTCCATCATTAGGAGTAATAAATTCGTTTAGTATCAGTAATGTCAAAGTTCCAATAGTTAACCTCTTAGTAACCTCCCTTAGTTTATGCATAATAAGCCTTATAATGACTAGAGCGGCAACACTTAAGTTAAGAAATCTAAGTGGAGATCTTTCTCTCCTCTTCCTGGCATCCATACTTTCAGTATACTTACTCATATCGAAATTCTTTGGCCTTCCATCCCTTTTCGGAGCATTTATAATAGGTATGCTTCTCTCTTCAAGCTCTCTGGGTGACGTTATTAAAAATAGGATAGGCATACTTAATGACATTTCAGTATATGTGATCTCACTAATGATAGGCCTTTCTTTCCCTAAAGGAGGTTTTACTCTTCACGACATATTTACTCCTCTACTCATGCTCCCCATTCTCCTTATCATAAAATCCATGTGTTTAAGTTTAGTCTTATGGTTCTCTGGAATGACTTTAGAAAAGGCTATTACTCTCGCCATATGCCTAATGCCTCTTAGCGAATTTTCAGTAGTTATCGCAAGGGAGGGTGCCTTAAGTGGAATCATTACTAACGATCTATACTTACTTGGGATAATTTCCATGCCTTTTTCCATATTCATCTCACGATTATTCCTCCGCTATACATCAAATATTGTGCCTAGACTAGTTAGTATAGTCCCGGAGAACGTAAGAGTTGTACTTGAGGAAAGCTTCAGCGTAATCCGTGAAGCATTCGGCTTATTCCTCTCCACATGGTTTAATAGAAGCTTATTTTGGCTCGTGATCAGGAAGCTTACAGTCCTATCCGTTGTTCTATTTGCATGCGTTATCGTTCTTAAAATAGTCAACCTATTGCCTATTCCCCTCTCCCTCATTTTATATCTCGTATGTGCAGGATTAATATCAACAGCCATTTTCATAGTATTAAGTGACCTAGGTAAGGTAATAGGCTTCATGGTTCTAGATGTGATCAAAAGGGTTGTAGTTGCCCGATATACCTATCCATCACGAAAGCTCTTATTAACGTCAATGTATGCGCTAATAAGGATATTAAACATATGGGGTGCGATTGCATTGACGATGACTGCTCTATTCTCTATGTTACATAACTTCCTGAAGGGTTTTCCCATAATAGCACAATATACGACGTTTCTTATCCCTCTCCAAGTCTTCCTAATAGGCGGTATTACATACCGTACCATGAGAAAGCTTATAAATAAACTCGAAGGTTACATAGACGAATTATTTACTAGTAGTTAGT
>JAGGUS010000085.1 GCA_021158375.1 Thermoprotei archaeon | reverse complement strand
TTATGTTCAAAAGTGTTTGGCTATTCTTATTGAGAATGGGCTTGTTGTTAGGCTTGGTGGTCGTAAGTGTAGGTTTGCTATGTATTTGCCTTGTCTGCTTGGGAGGGGTATAGTTCATGTTCATAAGCGTACTAAAAGGCATGGGTATCGTTGCAGGTATCGAAGGTTCGAGGCAGATATAATAATGCATGTTTTTCATGTAGAAGATGGCTGTAGAATGGTAGCAACTTAACACGTCAAATTAATGGGGCTAAGAAATTATCTGTGAATTTACTATTAGTTTGCTACACGTTTGCAACTAGTTCTTTGTCATTAATGTATATACCCCGAAGGTTCGGGACTGATATAAGGCTGGTAGGCTTTATGGTTTATCGAATAAGACTGTTCTTAAAGCGATTAGGGTTCTTAGGGATAGGGGTTTGGTTGATGTGGTTGAGGGTCATAGGTTTCCCTTTAGAAGTCGGGTTAGGCTTACTGATCTTGGTAGGAAGATTGCTTCTCTTCTAGCAGAGGTTGAGAAGCTCGTACCTAGTTTTAAGAGATATCCTGAACTACTAGCTAAGGTCTAGTCTACGTCGATATATGAGATCCTCTAATGCTCTATGGTGTAAACATAGCAGTTCAACTATTTGCTTTTAAGAAAGCTTTTGTTAGGCTGAAGGTTCTACCTAAGTATTGTTCCCACCACTCGATTATACTCCTCACATTTTCTCTTAACTGCGGAAACCTCCACGCTAGAACTGTGTAGTAGAGATCGAGTGTCTCAAAATATAGTTTTAAGGCTTTTCTAAACATATCTCGATCCTTTACTTCAAGCGAAAGTAGTGCGGGATTATTCAATATAGCCTCGAGGAAGGCATAGGAAAAGTGTTGATACTTTGAGAGCTCACGCCACAGATTCTTTAATCTTTTAGCAAAATTCTTATCAAGCTTAAGAAGTTTTAACGCCTCATCTATCATAATACTAACTGGGAGGTAGAGCCGTTTATCAGAGAGGATCTCTACATACATTTTCAAATACTCTTTTCTCTTAATCTCTGGAAGATTGGTAGCATGTTCATTAATATACGTGCCTACTATCTTCTTAACTTTATCTACATTTACATTACGTTTCTCCTTAACCTTTTTCTGTCTGCACACATCCCATAATTTAAAGATCTCTGCCTTGAGACCAATTGTACTTAGAGCACCCTGACTCTCGTAAACTACTCTCTCAATAGCATCTTCAATCACTACAGCATAGATACTTCCTTCGAAGAGGAATCTAAGATTCCTTATAGCTTCAAAGTATTTACCACTCAAAATCTCATACGTAATCCAGTTTGTGAGCTTCAAGAGATGGAACAGAAGGATACCGGATAGTGAATTTATTATCTGGCTTGTGAGCTTTTTATCACTTGAAATCAGGTCAGTACAGTTGTCTATGAACTCTATTAGAATTCGGGTTTCATCAGGAAACTCCCTGTATGTTTCCTCTCCAACGCTTCTCAATACACTATTATATGCTTTATAATACTCCCTAATAGGAGAATGCCATCTACGATGAAACCAAGTATAAATGCGATGTATTAAATTATTCAACTTCTCAACCGTAAGCATAGTAGTGTACACAAAGTATATGATTTTATGATTTAATGAGTAGTATAAGTATTGGTTCTAAATTCTTAAAATTCAAAATAAGTATTTCGAGTTTGGTATTTCATCCCTTACAGAAAGATCTCTTGGTGGTAGTCGTCATTACTAAGTAATCCCACTAATTCACGTAATATTGCTTTCTCTCATCACAACCATTATACTATTAAAGTTAGCGTTAGGAAATAACTCTTGCTCTGATCATCTTTAGGAGGCGTTAGGCTTATCTAGGTTTTAGTGTACTATCATGCTGTAGGTGTTTTTATAATGGGGGATCACCACTTTAGGAAGTCAACTACCCACGGGCTGATCTTTAGAGTGAAGAGCCCCCATCATAAATCCCCTATAACACGTTAGACTTTAGCCTAAGATGAGCATAATGTCACGAAATATTTTGCTCATGTTAAAGACTACCTAATAGTTAAGGATATTTCTTAGAGCACTACATTAACCTCTAATCATAAATATATAGCCTAACTTCCTGCCTCTAGACGAGAACAGTTGAGAGAGATTTTATGATAAAGTTGGTCTAGTTTATACTTCAAAACACATCATAGTGATCTTCTTCCCGAACTAAATATGTGAGACTGAGAACAAAATTGCCCCAAGTTCTCTTAGGGAAAGTGATCAACTATACTACCTCAGCATTCTTTGCTATCATTAGCATACCGTCCTCCTTAATGAAAGTAAGAAGGAATATAAAGATAGTAAGGAATTCTTGGAAAGTCTTATAAACTTACAATTACCTTACCTATACCTAATATAATTTAAGGTGATTATGTGAAGTGGTATTGGTGGGCATCTGTAATATTCTTCATTATTCTGAGCATATTAACACTAATACCTGCACCAGCTAGTAAACCATGCCTTCTAGGCTATTACGCTCACTGTAGCTTCACACCAATAAGCACCATAATATGCTTGATAATAGCAGGAATACTTTACTGGACAGGTAAGAGGACAGTAAGTAAGAAAT
>JAGGUS010000062.1 GCA_021158375.1 Thermoprotei archaeon | reverse complement strand
ATACTCTCTCCTCTACCATCTTTTGAAGGGATAAGAACTCCTCTTTAGTAATGACGGGCTTTATGTCGACGGTAGGATCATCCTTCTTCCATTCTAACCTCTTCTTTAGTATATCTATCATAACTCTGTGCTCTGGATAACCAGTGGACAATCTAAGCGCGAACCTATCCATAAGTGCCTCAGGTAATGGATAAGTACCTTCATATTCTATAGGATTTTGAGTTGCTAGTACGAAAAACGGCTCTTCAAGAGTTAACGTCTCTCCCTCAATAGTAACTTGCCTCTCTTCCATGGCTTCCAGTAATGCTGCTTGCGTCTTGGGAGGTGCTCTGTTTATTTCATCTGCAAGGAGAATATTGGTAAATATTGGGCCTTTTACAAGCTCAAAAGTGCCTTCATGTGCACGCCATACCTTAACACCTATTATATCTGATGGAAGGAGATCAGGAGTGAACTGTATTCTAGTGAATCTACATCCCAGTACTTTAGCAAAGGTTTTTGCGAGGAGAGTTTTTCCAAGTCCAGGTTCATCCTCGAATAATACATGACCATTGACTAAAGCTGTAGCTAAAGTTTTGACTACTACTGGGATATTACCTAAGAAGTAGTTTGAGACTTCCATTATTATCTTTTGAGCAAGCTCGGATGCCTGTGATATACTCACGTTATCCTGCCTCCTTTTTCACACTTAATTCTCTATGAAGATCGGTATATAAGTAAGAAGTGAGCTCCTCTAAAACCTGCCTTCTCATAGAGAAGAGCTTCCTTATAAACCTCTTTTTCGTTATCCTTAGAGCAATTATGGGCACCTCTTCCTCATTATATTCTAATAATGGACTAAGGACGTACATTAATTCAGCATAAGATACACCTAGCTTACCTAAATGATAAGCCAAATATGCTAAAAGTCTTTCTTTATCACCGAACATCATGAAATCACGAACTAGCTCATTAAGCTCTTTAATATTAGGTTCGTCGAAAAACTTTATCTTTTGCTTATGTTTAGACCATTCCTCCTCAATACAGGCGACATAAAAGTCCTTGTTAAAATGTGTATAAATACCGTCAAGAACAATAGCTACTACGAAGATACCTACTACCATTTCTATAAATATAAGATAGTTATAGATCGGAGTGCTTCTGAGAAAATCCTTAATAAATAGGTACTCTCCAGCTAAGAAGGCTATAGAAGAGTATTTTAAAGCCTTCCTCTGAAGGTACTTCCCTAGTTCGAAGATCTCCTTTCTTTTTGAGAAACACAACACTCCAAGGCTCCTCATGACCAATAAAGCTATTCCCGCATAATAGAGACCCATAAGGGCATCATTGTTCACATTAAGAGATGTTAGTACATCCCTAGATAGTACATAGATTCCGTAAATGACTATAAAGTCGCCTATTCCTACCATTACTGGAGAGAGGAGAAACTCGAGAACACTACTTAAACTCTTAAGGGCATATCCAAGGATGAAGAATGGAGCATATTTCATTAAATGCTCTATAGTATACCCAAGCAAGGGAATGTTAGTTCTCGAGACTAACTCATATCGTGAACTAGACAGTCCCCATAATAGGACAAATATGGCAAGGAATCTTAAGCATATAGAGGAGGCTTTTAGTAGCCGCTTTTTAAGCTCCCCACTGATTATATTCGATATGTCGTTAAGTATTACTGAGGATATAGTTAACGTAAGTAAGAGTAGGAGTGGAGTAAATAGTACGTCTAGAAGTAGTATTTTGTATAAGCTAAACAGATATAATATGCATGAGATAATTACAAAGATTATTATATCTTTGAGAATTATCTTAATAAAGGCATACTTAATGTCTTTTTTAGGCATTCAATTCACCCCTTAGAAGACCTATTCTATGAAGGCTTAGACAGAATGATCTAAATTTATGTCTGTCAATATTGTGAGTACTATATCTTGCCTCCTCAAATATGTTCGTAATGTTCCTTAGCTCTTTTAAGAAGTCGGCTTTATCGTGAAGTATTCCTGCAAATAATCCTCTGAACTCATCAGAGGTTATTCTGAAGAATATTTCTTCAGGGGTCATCTCCTTTATATTCAAGCCCAATTTCTTAAGCCAAGCTAGAAAAATATCATTATATAGACGAACTACCTCCTTATAATAGTGGGCTATCCTTACGTTTTTCCTTGTAACTATATTTTTGCCTTTCACCTTAGCTTTTGCCTCAATAATATATTCGCCTTCAGTAAATAGTCTGAATTTAACCTCAATCCCTCTTCCATACTCCTTTTCATTTACTAGAAATACAGCATCAACAGGCTTTTCATTACTATCAACACATATTATTGCGCGTGCCCTGAATTCTTCGCCAGGACTCCATATAGGGGGCATGAAATGCTCTAAATCAGGAAATTGTATTCTAAGCGGAGATGATTTAAACTCATGAGGGTTTTTAGCATGTGAAGGAGTAGTTATAAGGATTTTCTTTTTGCGCGATAAATAGAGGAGAGCCATGCTAGTTCCAGCTATGAAGATGAAGGGCAGTATAAATACATAAAATCTCCTGTATAATGAAGGGCTTATTGGTATTGTCAATACGTATTGCGAAGGAAGGTAGTATTTCGATTCAGTACATCTTATAACAAGTTTTACGTTCTTCTCCTTGAAGTTCTTAGGCACGTATCCTTTAAGCAATACATAGCCTGTAATATTGCTCATATATACATCGCCATTAATTAATACACGAGCTGAACCTATGCCCAGCTTAGGATAATATGCATCGACTATTCTTAATAAAACAGTGTAGTTTTGACCTGGTTTAAGCCTTGAAGGGGTTTTCACTACATCGATTGCCGTCTTTGCCTTTATAATGAGCGTCTTATTCAGGTACCACAGGATTTCATTAAGTGATTTGAGTATTATTGTTAATGAGTAAGGCCCTAGCTTATAAGTATCATCAATCTTTACATCAAATGTTATATAACCTTGAGTGAGGTTTTTCTCACAGATGAAAAATTCCTTATTATCTTTTACAATTTCAAGTACTACGCTCTTAGCTGGATCCGGAATCGGATCTATATGAAACTCTACTGTTCTCTCCGTTCCTCTTATGATCTCACTCGGAGCCTTCAAAGCATACTCAACTACATAAAAGCGCTTCTCTAACGTATTGCTTAAATAGAACTGAGGAGGTTCTACAAACACCTTTACCTTCCATACGCCCTTAATCTTAAGCGGAAACGAAATACTGAAAGAACCATCGTTCGATTTTATCTCTTGCTTAAACATTATATTATCATTATGTATTAGATATACTATGATCTTTAGATCTCTACGTATCTTAGAGCCATCCATGTCTAATACCTCGCCATGTATGTTCAATATAGTATCCTTTAATACCACATAGGGAATTGATAGGCGTATTATAGGCCTAGAGAGCACAGTTATTGTAGGATCGCTTGTTCCATTAAGAATATAGTCAGTCTCAGGAAATACTGCTACTATATGGTATACGCCAACAGGAATATTCAAGGGCACCGTTAGATTTCCATAAAATCTCCCCTTACTATCCGTCCTTAATATGCCAAGTAGTATCTGATCCTTAGTTGAAGCTTTGTCCTTCCTAAGGAATATATGGACATTAACGTTGGGGATGGGTTCTTTAAGTTGATTCATTACCACTCCTTCAACATATATACTCTTGCCTTTAACTATATATTCAGGAAATACGGTAGTTAATTCTACTTCGGCTTTATCAACTACATTTAGATTAACTACTTCAAATGAGCTACTTCCTGTTTTAATGTCAGTTCCGGTTATCTTAATTACGTGAAGTCCTAGCTTAGAGAGATTTGTAGTGTTTAATATAATTTCAGAGACAAATGGTAGAGTCCCCTTAGTGATTGTAAGGTATGCGTTAATGTCACTTGGATACAACATTTTAAGTATGATTTTATGACCTCTATATGAAGAAATTTGGGGAATTATGTTAAGCCTTATTCTAGTAGAAGAGCCCCTTAGAAGAGAAACAAAGCGCTTCTCAGCTTTTACTATAAATGGAGTAGATTTGCGTCTAACTATAATGTTAGGCACTAATATCTTGCTCTTAGTTATGTTAGAATAACCGTATAGTATTTCTAGAGGTATTTGATAGACTCCATCCTCTAGCTGTGGCTCTGTACGTATCAGTAGTTTTACGCTCGTGGAATTCTCATAAGAGATAGAGATCTTAATTCCTTTAGGTAAGGGAGATAGCGTATGAACGTTCTTTATTTGAGAGTTGATAGAATTGATAATGAACTCAGCAACTTCTCCTGGCTTAATTACTAAGGAACCATTATTAGGAATTAAAAAGAGTTTAGAACTCGTGCTTAGTACCTTCGTTATATACGATGATATTAGGTTAAGGCCATAATACTTATAGTTGCGGTTAATAACAGTAGGCGTTACATCAAAAGTAATCCATAATGGTTTGGCATTAGGACTAGTGCTAATAAGTACTTCAGCCCATGCATGCATGTCACTCTCCTTTATAACTTGATGACGTTCTATAGGATTTATCATATAACCTATTACTAATCTAGATGGGATCCCTATTGACCTTAGAAGGAGAACGAGTGCAGAATTGAAGTGTATACAAGTCCCTCTTTTAGACTTGAAGAGGAAGTATTCTATGGGATCTACATTGTCTGGAAACTTAATGCCTGTATCGTACTTATAATTGTTGAGTAGATAATAGGCAATGGCAAGTATTTTTTCAATAACGGTCTTAGAGCGGCTTACATTTATTATGTGAAGCGCTAATGCTCTTAATTGTTCTCGCAGCTCTTCAGGTACTTGTAGGTACAGACTACAATTTATGGAGACGGGTATATTGCTATTAATGAGATTATACCTTACATAGTTATTCTCGTCTACTACGAGTATATATTCGTATAGAACACCCTTTCTAACTTGAAACGTAAAAGTCGATTTATAGCGTACAAGATCTAGATCCTTACTTGCATTAAGTATAATAATGCCTTTAACGCCCTTCTTAGATAACACTACGTGCTTTAAGGCAATATTCTTTATCAGGATAGTTAAGGTGCCTACGCGCTCATTAGCACTTCTGACTTTCTCACATCTAAGCTCTGGGAAGAAAGATTCAGTAAGCCATATTCCCTTTCCATAGATATATTTCAGCCCTACATCAGTCCTTAAGTATGGTTCTATAATGCTTCCGTTAAGTATTTCTATATCGAAGAGTGCTCTTGAAGAATTCTTTATAATTCTTGGAACGGATATTGCCTTAGAGAATAACACCCCTACGTTTATCGGTTCCCCTTCCTTATTAAGGAGTTCCTCAGAACTACTAATAAAACGTATGTTGATATTACCTAGTCTCCTAGTACCTCTTAGATATGTACCGTATACGTCTATGTCAACCCTACTAACATTGCCTTCACGTGCCACATAGATAAGTAGTTCATAAAAACCGTCGATCTTCCTAGCTCCTATTACATTTACACGAACATTTGGTGAACTAGCATTGCAAGAAAAACTTAATACTTTTCCCCAAGCTTCAACATAACTAGCATTAAGCTTAAACGTTATAACAGAACTGTTAGAAACAACTATCAAGGTCTGCGCGGGAACTTCAACTCCTTCTTTAAGATTGATAAAGCTTTCAGTTTCCTCATGGATACCAGCTATAAGTTCAACGAAATCAGAGCGCATTTCATTTATGTAGCTAGAGATTAGAAAGGATCCAAAGTTAAGTAACAACAAGGAAATCAAAACTATGAATAGCTTGCGGGGGAAACTAAACTTCAATTATATATCTCCCTCTCCTAAAGATTATTTGTCCAAGCAGATTATATACTAAAACGATAGAAATTTTTTACTCCTTCACTGGATTGAATAACGTGGTATAAGTAAGTATTAAACTTAGATGCTCATTCCTTTACGATCTATTAGCTCTTTAGCTTCTCGAGGAGTTGTTCATGATTCATGATGTTCTCAGTATTAAAGCCATTTCTCCTTAGGAATTCTTTAAACTCTTCATCCATAGTTAGGAACACCATATCCTCTGTAATTGAGGTTGCATAAAGTAAATTGTCTATGATATCTTTATGTCCTAACATACGTAGTTCAAATGCTAGTTTTACCGCTTCTGCGTTAGGAGCTATCCATTGGTAGAATCCTGACTCAAGGAGAGACTTAATTGCTACTCTAAGTATATCATGTACATCAACGCCCAGGCGTTCACTCTCCTTACATACTTTTCCTATTATCTCTATCCAAACTATTGTCAGGCAGTAGAATTTGATCTGACCTTGAAGATATGCTTCTCTGAGGCGAACTATATGATCATCGGATATGCCTTTTACCTTAATCCCAAAGCTTAGAAGAATATATGTTGAGTCCAATAAAATCTTAATCATAGAGCTCACTTTGTTCTTTTTCAGATTCGTTTTCAAATTCCTCTACAGTAGTCTCTGCCCATTTGCTTACCTTAATGGCAAGAGAGAGAGGATCAGGAATGAACTCTAGAATGAGCTTGTTATCTTTAATACTCATCAATACCTTATCGCCTTCGTTTATGCCAAGTCTTTCCATGATGGATTTAGGGAGGTATATCACGCCTTTTTTACCAACTTTTGATATAATTACCTGACTCAAACAGTTCACCTGAATAAATTGAGCCAACCTGGAGATATATTCTTATCTGAATTTGAACTGCACACCAGGTTGTTTTAGTTCTTATTGAATAGAACAAATAGTCTTAAGGGTAAGATATAGTTAAAGATTAGGGATTTGAGATGCGAGCTAAAGGACATGCAGGAATGGCCCTTCTGATAACATTCTCCACTTTATCTCTGCTTAAACTGACTTCGATGAAGTGCATAATAACAGCATTCCTGACAGTGGCCGCCGTAACTATACCGGATATAGACATAAAGCTCGAGATAAGGCATAGAAAGTATACGCATAATATACTGGCCGCTCTAATCTTAGGATTAGTATTGGCCTTGATATATTATCCGCTAGGATGGTATGTAGGCTTTATAGCTGGGTTCTCAGCTGTAATGATACATGTGTTAGGTGATCTATTCACAATAATGCCCTTCGCACCACTATGGCCATTTTATAAAAAAGAAGTAAGCCTCAAATGGTTTAGATACGATAATTCAATCGCTAATAATGTATTCTGGATACTTGGAGTAATAGCGTTCTTCACATACTTCCTATTCATCTACACAGAAATCGGCTATACGCTTACTGAGCTGTTTAAAGAAGCCGTAGGGAGTATATGATTACGATTATGTATTAATGTCATTAACTAAATCAGTTAGAATCTTGGAATCTTCTTAACGCCAAACCAATTGACTTCCAATTTGCTCCTCTTGAAGCTTAAATACATCAGTTCCTCCTCTTTAATGCCCTCTTCTAGAGGCAATAGTAGATACTTACCGCCAGGAACCGTATCGAATTCTATGATCTTCCCCTTAAGTACTTTTTCCTTATTAGTGTTTAGGTCTTTAAGCAATACCTGCTCATTATCAAATGGATTAAGTACCCTGCAAGTTCCTCCTTTCTCGCTTTCGATGAGTATAAACTTTACTTTGCCTCTCCTTAACTTTGAAGTTATTAAGAAGGCTCCCTCTGCTCTTAATCTATAGAAATAGGCATCACTCCAGAATTCAGGTATCGCTGGAAATACCCTTATACAATTACCCCAAGACTGTAATAACATCTCTAGTATAGCCGCTGCAGCACAGAATCCACCTTCTAAAGTCATAACCTTATAGGTATGTGTAGTTATGCCAAAATGACGATAATCGCCATTTACATGAAATGTGTTTGGCTTTATGAAATAGAAATATGTTTGTAGCATATGCCATGCCATATTACCTAACCTGACTCTAGCAGCTATTAAAGCAGTCGATGGGAACGACCAACCTGCCCACTCTCCAGTGCCCCTTAAGATCCAGGTAAATATAGATCTATAAATGAGCTCTTGTTCTTCTTTACTACCCTCAATATTTAGTATACCTAAAGGATATATTGCCATTAAATGAGAGTAGTGCCTATGTGAGTGAGTTAGTGGTTGCCCTCGATATATCTGTAGGCCACTTTCATCCTGAGGATATTCTGCCAGCTTCTCTAAGATTTCTTGCCATTTTGGCAACTCTGGATCCTCTATGCCTAAGATCTTAGCACTTTCTATTAAACTCATTGCAAGCCATCTTATGAAGGCTAGATCACACGTCGTATCAGAGCCCCAAGCTTCAGTATCTAAAGGATCACCGTCAAGCCATTCTGGAGAGTGACTTAAAGGTAGGTGATATCGGCCATCAGGCCATATCTCCAATAAATTCATGTAGGTCTGCATACATGCTTTCATAATAGGGTATGCTCTCTCCTTTAAGAACTTCTTATCACGAGAATAAAGCCAGTGAAGCCAGTACATATGAGCTAACCAAGCAGCATTACCTGGCCAGAAGTTAACTACGAACCAGCCATGTATTGGAGTACCATCAATTGCCATTTCACATCTAGTCCATATTCCGTCAAATCCAAAGAATTCTCGGCAAAAACGTCTAAATTTAGGTAATAACTTCCAGAAGTGTTCATAAAGAGATTTGCCCAGTTCTAAATGATTACTTGCATACACGAGCCAATATGTTGCCTGTACATTCATATCTAGGTGATAATCGTTGCTCCATGGAGGTAAAGTACCATCTGGAGACCAAAGCCCTTGCAACGAACATGGATATCGCCCCATGGAGCAGCAAGCGAGCTTATATAACTCAACATAGAAGAGATTCTCAAGCCTCGAATCCGGTATGGCAATAAAACTCTTATTCCAGAATTCCGCCCAGAATTGCTTATGAGATTCAATTAATTTATCCACTCCTGTTTTTATAGCATTATCTATAACTTTACGTGCATCGTCTATTGGTGACTTAGAATCATTAAAGGTTAATATTGAGATGTAGATTACTTCTCTTGAATCGGTCTCCGTGAAACGCCGCCAAATTACGAAATAAGCACCGCCCGCAAAATTCTCTGCTGGAAATTCTTGCTTAAGCCAATGGTATTCTCCACATTTGCCATAAACTGAATCTGGATATCCCCATTTCTTTAGAGCCTGTCTAGTCTTAGAATCTAAGTGATCTAAACTAACCTTAAGCTCTTTAAGTTTTATGTTACCTTCATACTGCAATATTAGCACAATCAAGTTTTCCCTGGAGTGCACGAAACATTTCCATGAAACCTTTCCGCTATGAGAAATGAGAGAGCCATATGCTATAGCATCATAAATGGATAACCTTGCAGAGAAATCAGTAATCGGTTCTGTGAAGTATAATTCAACACGAGGTAGTGGTATTCGTGTCGGATACGGCTTTTCTGGTTTTCCATGAAAACACGCACAATCTAGAAATATATCTCTAGCCTCTTCAGGGAGCCTCTTCAAGCCTTTAGATTTTGCGTACTCTACAATACGCCTTAAGTACTTATAGTTATATCGGGGATCGGTAGGCTTTATTGTTCTAAGCTCCCAGACATCGTACTTATCAAGCGTTAACTTTAGTGGATTCCCATCACCCCATATAACTACGCCTATTTCTCCGTTTGCTAAAGGTATCCCACAGCTCCATTCAGTAGGAGGAGCCTCATATATTAGATCATGCTGTTTCAAGTATTCGCTCATATCTGGCATGAGCTTCATATATCTCACCTTTTAAATTTAATTGCAATTTAGGAATTTAGTCTCTTCAGGAAGAGCTTGTATTAAAATAATTTTTAATTTCTTAAGGATCATCTTATTTTCCCTTCTCTTTCTTAGCATAAAGGTATGATGTTTTGAGCTTATCATCATCTTTATATTTTATTTTTAATGGCCGGATCCATCCTCGAGTATCTCGCCATCGCTCTAATATTTCATTCTACCCTAGAGATACCTCTTGTATCCTTTCATAGGGGATTACTATCTCTAATGAGATGTTAGCCTTCTTATTGTTACATGCCTAGAGATGTGACAATTGATGAAATAAAATAATTCTCATTTTATGGTGACAATTATAGCTTCATGAAGACCTCTAATCAGTCGTCCTGGCCTTGACCCTAAATAGTGACGAGTTCCCATTATAACCCCCTACAGCATGATAGCACAATTAGTCCTCGTACAGGCTTATGAAATCTTGAAGAGTGAAAAGGTTGTTCTACTCGGCTTTATGCTAGTAATTGAGGCTAGATGTAGAGAGGATATTGCATTTTAAATGACGACTCTATTTCATTTTAGTACTTGAATAATGCTGAATGAGGAGAAGTAGAAATTTTTCTTCACATACTTCGTTAATTTTATTTGAATATTTTACTATTTCATCATATATATTCCTAAACTTTTCAATTGTTACTTTGTAGTCCCTCCTGAACCAATCGTTGTTAATTGGGAATACTGTGTAGAGAGTCCTCCTCCATGCTTCTAATAGTAGTGGCTTCCTCCCCATGTACTCTGCAGCGCTCATTATGTTGTATTCCTTTCTGACATTCTCCACCCACTTATACCCATCATCACATCTATATACATGATGATCCACTATTACCATGTTGGAATACTTCGCCATTCTTGACAAATTATTATATGCTCTCCTTAACATCTCTTTGACGAGTTTCCTATCATGGAGGTACCTATAGATCGGAGGACCATCGGTTATTATGATGTCTGGCTTCAGTTCTTTAGCTAATTCCACTATGTCATTTACAAGCAGGCCTGTATCACTTGTGTGAAGTACTTGAAGGTTCGTGCTTACGGATACTGCATAAACCGGTGTTCTTGAGAGGCCATGTGGATATGGACCATGGATCTTAAGAGGCCCTACCTTAAAGTCGTTGCCTTTAACCGTTATCAAGCGCTCACGATATATTTCATGAATTTTCCGTAACCTTATCTTCTCCTTCATGTTCAGTAGATTCATTGGTGGAGCTAAGACTTTCTTATTCTCATCATGGTTCAAATCATAAAGACTAAGTTGAAAGGGATTTGCATTGTAAAGAGGTACGTGGTCTCCATGCATGTGAGTGAGGACTATGCAATCAGCACTTGACCACATTTCTTTAAGCTTCTCTCTTATAAGAGCACCTGCAACTGCTTGGACTGGATGTGGATGAAGGCCCCATCTTGTAAAGCCCAGAGCTATACCTGGATCTATGAGAATTCTGACATCTTTCTCCTCTATATAGCATGAAAGCCCTCTAACTCCAAGGCTTTCTGTACCAACTATAATTACCCTCTTCAACTGTATTCACCACGGAGCTACACTTACCTTATATCACAAAATATGTCCTGTCCGAATATCTCTTTTATGCCGCATCTCCTTATTATGGCTTGTCACTCCTTAAGGGCTAAATAATGCCCACAGTACCTGCTAAAGCTCCATCTCCCACCACCTAGCTTATTATCTTGATTACTTCCTCTACATTTATTGGATGCATTGAGGCTACTGCGTAAATCCCCTTCTCAAATAATGGCTTAGGATGTACACCTGCTGTAGGATCTACTAAAATAACCTTGTAGCCATTCTTGATCTCCATGACAAGTATCATATCAATGATATCGTTTACCAAGGTGGCACCAGTGACTATCAAAGTGCCTTTCTTGGGTACTAGCCTGTAAATAGCTGTATCTGGCAATAAACGCCACCTCGTGCAAGGAGATTTCTCTCAAGAACCTTTACCTCGCTAATGTTCATTTCCTTCAATCTCCTGACCAGTAGAGCCATATTGCCGACTACCAATACAGGCTCCTTGACCAACGATGTTAGCAGGTTGATTATCTCAGTCCCTGTATGCAAAGTGAAGTCCACTTTATACTTAGCACTCCATAACAGGTAATTGGATAATGCATTGAGCAAAGCCGTTCCTAAGGATTTAAGTACTGGATCTATCGAGGAGATGTTTTCAATGAGACCCTCAACATGCACCTTATCGGGTAGTTATGAAACGTACCCATTATGTCTTCTAAAGGAGTTATTGCCACACCTAACCACTTACGCCCTAAAGTATCCTTAATGAGAACATAGCTATACCTGATGCCTATGCAGTAATCCACCACATTAGGCAAACATCCCAGTGATTTAACAGCCTTGAGAACCCACCTACCCATCTCATCAACGAGTATGCTAAGCACCACCAGTCTTAGCTTATTACGTAGGACAATAATGTGAGAAGAGGCTTAAAAGATTTGTAGCATCCATAACATCGACTAGCCAAAGCATATAATAATCAGTCTACGTATATAGTGCTTTGGGTGGGGCCTATGAAAGTCATGGTTCCTCTCGAAACCAAAGAAGGACCAAGGTCACGCATTTCAGAGCACTTCGGTAGAGCACCATACTTCGCTTTAATTGAGCTGGGGGATCGTGACGTGAAAGTAGAGATCATTGAAAACCCTAGAAACTTAGGCTATACACCTGGGCAGTATGTTGTAGCTAAAGGAGTTGAGTGCGTTGTTATTAAAGGCGACATAGGTATAAAGGCATTGCAAATACTGAGGGAGCACGGTATTAAGATTATCGAAACAAGCAAATTAGTTCTGGAAGACATTATTGAGGAGCTAAGGTCAGGCAAGCTACGTGAGTATAAGGGCAAGGGTTGTCCAGGAGGACGCCAGTAACCTAATGTAGTAATAGGGTTTGTTCAAGTGACCAGAACTGTTAGTCATACATTGCGTTTTACTGGGCTTGTTGGGAGTCAAGAAGCCATTTGGAGCAGTAGCGTTTTTCATGGGCGTTAATAGGTGTTGATGGATAATCTGCAACCGCAATATTTCTATGCTTCCACCAGCATACTTGCTTTGTGATTAAAGCATCAAGACAGGCTTAACAGTCCTCTTCTAGGAGTTTGAAATATTTTTCTCTGGTAAGCCCAGCCTCAGTTATTATGATTCTTATGAGTCCTGGCTTAAGCTTCTTTCCGGGATGTACTGGAACCACTATCCTAGTTCCTTCCTTATTTACTAGTATTACATGTGAGCCTCGTTGCCTTATAGGTTTAAACCCTACTTTACCGAGCAACTTGATGAGCTTATACGGGTCTATGGGCGTTATTCTAGGCAATGGTCTTCACTCTCTGGAGACCGACAACTCTACGATTTAATAACTCCTTCTTTTCGTCCTCAGAGAGAGTTTCAAGATACAGCTCTATTGCTTCTCTAATGTTTCTAACAACTTCATCTAGACTATCACCCTGCGTATGACACCCCGGAAGCTCTGGCGCAATCGCTATATATCCACCACTCTCATCCTCT
>JAGGUS010000188.1 GCA_021158375.1 Thermoprotei archaeon | reverse complement strand
AGCTTAATTCATCAGCTAAGAACGATTACGATTATGTCTTGAACGCGATATTATGGATGAAATCGCACATATTCTATAGGGGGAGGATTCCTCCAAGATATCCAATCGAAGTATTTAGGGATCATGCTGGAGATTGTGATGAGCAAGCCCTACTTTTAGGTACATTATGCCGTATCGTGGGTATACCAGCATTTCTCCAAGTAGGAGCATTATATATCCCTGGCGAGGTTATGAGAACTGCCGCTTGTGGAGGGAGATGGATAAGTGAAACGTATAATATAGGATGGCATGCATGGTGTATGGTATATATAAAATCAAAAGGGTGGATTCCCGTTGACCTAACGGCTTATTCAAGATCTATGCCCTTGCCATATGCAACTATAGATGGAGCACCCATTCTCTCTCAAGGCGCATTAGTGGTTGGTAATATATCCACTGTAGATTACATTAAGGAAATTAAGAAATTCGTAAATATGTTATATTCATACAATTTGACGTTCATAACTAGCGACTCCCTATCG
The DNA here is from genome assembly GCA_021158375.1 of Thermoprotei archaeon. Classification (GTDB taxonomy): domain Archaea; phylum Thermoproteota; class Thermoprotei; order QMSL01; family B3-G16; genus B3-G16. The sequence continues at coordinate 6,123 of JAGGUS010000188.1, read as the reverse complement.
TTGATCTCAGAGGGTATGATAGTTAAACCGACAAGGTCATTACTTCTCTCGCTCTCAGCAATAATGGCAATAGTCTTAATTATATATCTTTACTTAAGAGAAGAAAGGAGAGCATATATGGGTATATTTGAAGCTATAAAGACTAGGCGAAGCATAAGGCGATTTAAAGACGTAGAGATCCCAGAGGAGGATCTTAAAAAGATTTTAGAAGCAGCCATATGGGCTCCTAGCGCTGGTAATTTGCAACCTTGGGAGTTCATAGTAGTTAAAGATGAGAAAATTAAGGAAAGGTTAGCAGAGGCGGCGCTAGGCCAGATGTGGATGACAACAGCACCAGTTATAGTAGTCGTTTGTGCGAATTTAGAGAGAAGCGCTTCGAGATACGGTGAAAGAGGTAGGAATTTATATGCAATTCAGGATACTGCTGCAGCCATAGAGAACATGTTGTTAGCCGCACATGCACTTGGTTACGGAGCCTGCTGGGTTGGAGCTTTCGATGAGGAGGAAGTTAGAAGAATCCTTAGCATACCTCATGGTTTAAGACCAGTAGCTCTCATTCCAATAGGCAGGCCAGCTGAAGAACCAAGCATACCCTATAGGAGATCCCTTAAGGATATAGTTCATAAGGATGTATTCGGGAAGCCATACTTCTAAATTAAAATCTTTTAGTTAAATTAGCATAAAAGTATGAGTGGTGAGCAATAGTGTTAGTACCACCTGAAATGAGAGCAGAAATAGGCATCATAGGCGGTTCGGGACTATACGATCCTGGGTTGTTTGAAGAGGCGAAGACTATAAAGATATACACGCCCTATGGCCCGCCGTCGGATGAAATAACTGTAGGGGAGTTCAAAGGAAGAAAAGTAGCGTTCCTACCACGTCATGGAAAAGGACACGTAATTCCACCACATATGATAAATTACAGGGCTAACATATGGGCTTTCAAGGCACTCGGTGTTGAAAGAATAATAGCCGTTTCAGCTGTCGGTAGCCTTAGGGAAGATTATAAGCCGGGAGATTTCGTAATTCCTGACCAGTTCATAGATTTTACTAAGAACAGAATTTATACGTTCTTCGATGGAAGACTCGTAGCCCATGTATCTATGGCGGATCCCTTCTGCCCAGAACTGAGGGAAGTGGCTATTACTACTGCAAAGGACTTAGGTATACCAGTTCATGAGAAAGGAACATATGTGTGTATTGAGGGGCCTAGGTTCTCAACTAGAGCTGAATCAAGACTATACAAGAGCTGGGGAGCTGACATAATAGGAATGACATTAGTGCCTGAGGTGAATCTTGCAAGAGAAGCACAGATATGTTATGTAACGATAGCCATGATTACAGATTACGATGTATGGGCAGAAAAACCAGTTACTGCAGAAGAAGTAGTAAGGGTGATGAGAGAGAACGTAGAGAAAGCGAAAAAGCTTCTTTACGAGCTGATACCCAAAATACCTAAGGAAAGAAAATGCCCATGTAAGGATGCGTTGAAGGAGGCATTAGTCTAGAGTACCATAAACATAAAAGCCGTTAAAGATAAGATCAAGAAGTAAATATCCTTTTTATCCAAAGAGAGCTTTTCATGCCTTCTACTCCTAAGAGAGAAGCCCTTCATCTCAAGTGCGATTGCCATAAGCTTTGCTCGCCTTATCAAAGATAGTGTTGATGCCTTTAATAACATGTAAGTAGACTTCAATAAATTAGATATCTTGATATCACTCCCTCTCATCTTAGCTAATTTATATGTTATAGTGAATTCTTCAATAAAGAGAGGTATGAATTTCAAGGAGATTATGGTGAGCTGAATTAACGAACCAGGTAATCCCACGCTTATAAGAGATTTAGCGATATCTCCTGGCTTCGTTGTGAATAGAACTAGGAGGTTTATGATAAGCATCGTTGAGAACTTAAGGGATACTAGTAAGCCGTATGTAAGGCCTTCGCTTGAAAAAACAATACCCTTTCCATAAGTGAGAAAAAGGAGAATATTACCGAGTATTGGAATCCTCTTAAGAGCATTTGGGCCTATCAATACCGTATAGCTAGTGCTTCCTAGAAAGACTTTCCAGTAGAAAAGCGATTGAAACACAACGGTTAGTAAAGAGAAGTAGACTATGAGTCGAATATACGGTCTTAACATATTGTAATCCTTACCACATATAATTATAAGCACGAGGAAGTTTCCAATAAATATTATCGCAATTTTTGTCATATCATAGGATAGGGCAACGGCTATACATAACATTAAAGCGTAAATCAACTTTGAAATAGGCGATAGCTTATGCAGAAATGACCTCCTAGGGACGTATTGCATCATTTCGTACATTAAGCGACCACCTTAAGCCTTCCGTTACTCAATTCATAAAGCCTATCACCGAGCAACTTAGCGATTCCTATTTCATGGGTTATGATTAATAGCGTAACGTTATGTCTTGTCCTTAAATAACTTAGGCAGTTCAGTATTGCCTTCATATTTAGTTTATCCTGCCCTGAAAAGGGTTCATCAATTATTAGTACGCGTGGTTTAAGCGCGGCCATGGTCGCGATAGCAGCACGAACACGCTCTCCCCTGGATAGTAAATGGGGATCTCTGCCCCTTAAATCCCATAAGTTGAATGCTTTGAGGATTTCACGTGCTAAGCTATTAGCTTTAGAGGGGTGTGCTTTAGTGGCGCTTGCTAATACCTCTTGGTATAGTGTATCATGAAGGAATACTAAGTCAGGATTTTGTGGAACGTAACATATCCTCTTATTCCCTCCAACTACGACTACATCTCCTTTTGAAGGGGACAGAAGGCCTGAGATTACCATAGCTAATGTCGATTTACCAGCTCCATTCGGTCCTGTTATGAAGGACATCTCACCTTCGTTAAGAGAGAAATTGACATTAGAGAACACGTAGTTCTTGCCATTATAGGTAAAGGCAAGATCTCTTACCATCAGTACAGGTCTTTGTGCCTTCTTAGAATCCCTTAGCTTTAAGCTTTTTAAATCACTAAGTAGGAAATCCCTTAATTGGGCATCTTTAATGGTGTTTGGCTTGCCATCAAATATTAATTTGCCATCTTCTAAGATCACTAACCTATCACATAGTTTTAATAACTCATGGGGTCTATGTTCCATTACGATTATTGTACGATTCCCTTTGATCTCCTTAAGGAATTTAACTATACGCTTTCTTGAAGGAAGGTCTTGATGAGATAGAGGCTCATCTAAGATTATCACTTTAGGATCTAATGCGAGTATTGAGGCAAGGGATACTCTTTGCTTTTGGCCATATGATAAGTTAAAGACGTATTTCTCACGTACATTAGTTAAGTCGAAGAGGTTAAGTATGGAGTTAAGCCGACTCTTTATTACCTCTTTTGATAAGCCTATGTTTTCCATCGGGAATTTTATTTCATCCTCTACTGTGAGGTATGTTAATTGTGCATCAGGATCTTGTAAAAGCATATTCACCTTCATTATTAACTCTTCCTTGGAGTACGAATTTATGCTCCTTCCATCTATTAGGACTTCGCCTTTAAGGTGACCAGGAATTAGTCTTGGTATCAGACCGCATATTATATATCCAAGAGTTGACTTCCCACTTCCAGATTTACCTAGAACTAAAACGAACTCATTTTCGTTTATAGTTAAACTTACGTTGTGTATTGCTGGCTTGTTATGATTCATATACGTGAAGTACACATTTCTTAGCACTACAGAGCACATGGTATCTTATTTTTATATAGGAAAAATATCCTATATAAAAAGATGATGAAAACTCTCGTCATGTTTACTATAATCCTGCTCATAGTATATGGGATAGTGGCCGTACCCACTATGTTCTATAATGAGGCAAGAGTGGGGGTATTGCTCCTCTTCATACTACTAGCCAGCTCCTCTGTTATAGCTGTAGTACTAATGACTACTGGCGAGAATTTAAAAAACATGAGAATGGACGAGTATGTCGTTACTGGCGCTTTAGCGGCCATATTTTCTACTGGCGTCTTCTGGGGGATGATGTTGCCAGGTGTGCTATACGAAATACCTCTACTATCTCCTTTCATAATAATGCTGGCCAATTACTTACCTAAAGCAGTAATTTATGGAATAGCAATAGGGTATACGTGTAAGCCATTTACATCAACATTATTTTTCTTAATATGGGGTATAGCATCGGAGATCATGTTCCCTAATCCTGTATGGGCTCCTTATTATGTCGCTTGGGGTGCGATTCTAGATTTATTCCTAATGAGTAGTAAGGGAGACTTGATTAAAAGGGATCTAATATTGCTTGGATTTATTTTTGGATATGCTGGATGGGGACTCACTAAAGCTTACGAAATAATCCTTTGGGGAAATTGGCATCCTCTAAGGCTTGTCATGTTAGCTATGGTTATGAATGGTGGTGTAACAAGTCTAGGAGTAAGCTTGGGTTACAAGTTAGGAAGAAAGGCTAAGGTTCTTATTCCATAAAGCGAAATGATAAAACTTTTAAATAGGATAATTATCCTATTTAAAAATCATGAAAGCCCAGCAAATATTATTTGTTATACTTGTAATATGGGTAATTACGACGACTACGCTAACTCTATACTATTACCAAGAAACAAAAAGACTTCAGAAAGTATGTGAGGAACTCAGTAAGGTTAAGGAGGAGTATGAGAAATCGTTAATCTTCGTGAACGTACTGATAAATTATGGAAATGGTACAATCGTATGGTATAATAACACCATTCTACTACGCGGCGCTACTGTATTTGATGCAATAAGAAGAGTAGCTAAGGTTAATTGGACTAAAGGCGCATATGGCGTCTTCATAAAAGCTATTGATGGAGCCGTAGGGAATACTACGCATGGATGGGTATTTGCAATATACAATAGGAAAGAGAAATCGTGGGGAATGTCAACCGAGGTTAATAAATGGGTTTATCCGGGGGTTTCCGTAGACAAAGTACTCCTAAAGAATGGTGATATCATAGGATTCCTTTACTATAACTGGGCTAAAAAGGGATGGCCCCCACCACCGCCTAATACAAAGTGATGATTAAAGTGGCTCTACTAGCAATTCTAAAATTACGTTATAAGTTTTTAGGTATGTTTTGATCAAGAGATAATATTCATATACAAGAAAATATGAGTATATTACGGGCCAAATATGACGTATATTAGGATTCCTTGGGATCCGTTTAAACATACGAGGGAGCTTGCACGCGCTAAGTCATATGAAGCCAGGCTCTATAAGTATAAGAACTTATATAACATGCGTATGAACACTAATCCTTTAAGGATAAAGATGAGTAACAAGAAACGACTAGGTCTATTAACGCGAATTATAGAGAAGGTGCGGAAGTATAGAATGTGATGAGCCGGGTTTCATCTGCGGATATTTGTTTTATGAAGAGAACGGCCTTCGCTGAACCTCTTAATAATAAACAGTAGCTAATTACTAGGAGATTCCTTGCCTATTCTGAGGAGTTCAAGGAATTATAACAGTTCCAGTATTTTGAGTACTCCAAGTATCGTATTAGAAACTTTTATATGCTAGTAATACGAGTAGATCTACTAGAATGATTGAAGTTTATGTTAAGGTTACTAGGAATTTTCAAGTAACTATTCCTTTGGAGATAAGGGAGAAACTCTGTATAAAGGTAGGTGATAAAGTAAAGTTTGTATTCGATGAAAAAAGCGGGAAAGTATACTTAGTAAGAGTCCCTGAAACTCGGATAAGATTAAAATCAGGACGAAAACTCACAATTGACGAAATAGAGGAGATCATGAAGGAGGGTTTGAAGAAATGCATGAGCTGAGCAAGGCTGTAATTGATACCAACGTATTGATATACGATCTATTTGAGGATTCCATTTATCATGATGATGCAAACAAGTTACTTGACGCATTATCCTCATGGATTATACCTAGCATAGTAATTCATGAGCTAGTATGGTTTCTTAGGGGTTTAAACATAGATGAGCAGCTTGCTATTAATGCGATATTTCAGTACATTATACATCATAAATCAAGGATAGTACCAATAGGGGTAGATGATGTAACTAAAGCACTAAATGCCATTAAGCAGGAGGGCATCTCGTTGAGTAGATATAATGATAAGGTAATCTTAACAGTAGCTCTTAGATT
>JAGGUS010000170.1 GCA_021158375.1 Thermoprotei archaeon | reverse complement strand
GTATGTTTATAAGCTAGATTTATGATCTATACTTCTAGGGTTTACTATATGGCTAGAATACAGGTAAACCTTAAGCTAGATAAGGATTTAGTGCAAGAAGTAGAGAAGCTCGTAAAGAAAGGGTATTTTAACAGCAAGACTGAAGCCTTTACGTATGCATTAAAGCTTTTAATTAGGCTTTATAAGGCTGAAGAGCTGAAAAAGAGAATCGATGAGGTTAGAGAGGGAACTGAAGAGTTACCTAGCGTTACTAAAGCTATTATAGAGGATCAAGAAGAGGATGATGTTAGCCATTAAAATAGCTGTAGATTCGTCCGTAATCGTGAAATGGTTTAAGAAGGGTGAAGAGTTTGAAAGAGAAGCATTAGTACTTAAAGATGAGGTTCTCTAAGGCACTATCACTCTGATAATGTCTGAGTGGGTATTTTTAGAAGTTGTAAGAGGGCTTACGAAGGCAGGTTATCCTAAGGATAAAGTAATTCAGGCTTATGATATATTAAAGGAGATGGTCTATTTAGGCTTTATAGAGGTGGTGCCTGTAGCTACTTTGTTAGAGAAAGCGAAGGAGTTGGTAGTAGAGTTAAATTTATACGCATCAGATGCTGTAAACCTAGCTTCAGCTCTAATGAAGAAAGTAGATGTCATTTCTGAGGATAAGCACCTACTGCGTAACTCTGTGAAGAACTATGCTAAGAAGTTCGGAGTGAGAATTTATAGTCTAAGAGAGTTCTATAGAATGGGATTACACATACAATAGCAGAGATACTAACGCCTATTAAAGCGCTATATTAGATGAAATAAATAATACAGAGCGAGTTTCAGTAGTTAATTAGGACATCTAGGATTCATAGATATCATATGCTACGTTAGGGAGGATGGATGTATAGTCTAGTCGCATTACTACTAGCTATTATTCATTTTGGAACCCCTCTAGCCTATTATGCATATATTACTAAGAGATATTCATCGCGATCATGGAATGTGAGAATCGAGGTGAATTATCAGCCAAACGTGACCATAATCATACCGACATATAATGAGGCTAAGACGATATGGAAGAAACTCAACAATATATATGAGCAGGACTACCCTAAAGACAAGATAGAGTTAATAGTGATAGATTCGGGGAGTACTGATGGCACACCATTACTCATCAGGAAATGGGCCGAAGGACATAAGGATTTAACCTTAAAGCTTATCCAAGAGCCCATTAGGATGGGCAAAGCGCAAGCTCTCAACAAGGCATTGAAGTATACTACAGGCGAGATAGTGATAATAACAGATGCCGATTCGATATGGTTATCAAAGGATACGGTATCTAGAGTAGTAAGGACGTTCAGCAATCCTATGATAGGAGCGACATCGTGTATAAAAGAACCCATTATGACTAATAGAGGAGTGGAATTAAGCTATAGGCGATATTATAATCTTCTAAGAGTAGCCGAGAGCAAAATATGGTCAACGCCTATATTTCATGGAGAGCTAGCAGCATTTAGGAGAGATGTACTTGAAAAGCTAGGTGGCTTCCCTACAGATATAGGTGCTGATGATAGCCATATGGCCCATATGATAACCATGTCAGGATATAGAGCCATAGTTCTTGATTATGTAAAAGCTGGAGAACTAGTACCGAAAGGATTAAGTAGCTACATGAAGTGGAGGATAAGGCGAGCACAACATCTAATACAGCACTTCATAAGGGCTATAAGGGATGTTAAACATGCTCCCAATGGATATAAGACAGTACTACTAATAGAGAGCTACTTGCACTTGATCAATCCATGGATGTTGCCTTTGGTTCTCCTATTATTAGTTTTAGGGACATTAACATCTGAGACTTCAGCAATAACGTTGATGCTGATAGGTACGTTACCGCTAGCTTATAGGCCGTACAGAACCTGGATACTATCACAAGCAATCCTCATAGTTGCCATGATTAAGAACATATGGAGTAAGGAACTAGTATGGGAAAAGCAGATTAAGTGAGAGCTAGGTTACCTAGTGCTCACTTCTATTATTTTCGGTTTAGTAAGCTCCTCCAGTGCTTTTACAACCCAGATGTTCCTTCTCCTAGCCTCTTCTACTGACTCAGGCGTTATCCATAAAGTATATATGACCTTTAATACCTTACGCCGCGTATAGGAAGGATAATCCTTAATCAGCCTCTCCAAGATCTTATCCACCCTCTCAACTACCGCCAAACCTGCCCTAGTAACGACTTCGCCTATTATAAATATGTCATCCTTAACGCCGTATAGGTTCACCTCAAGATCGGGTAACATTAACTGCCTTAACTCAACATCCAAGCCCATACTCCTGAGCTTGTAGCGTATTACTTCTCTTGCCTCTTCCTCAAGACTAATGGCCATCCTATCCATATAGCGTCTAATCTCTCTTATTTCGTTCATTATGCTATTGAACTTCTTATCATGCTCTTCTAGCCTAGCTAATATCTCGTTAAACTTCCTATCGTGCTCCTCCAATCTAGCACTATGCTCTTCAAGAACTTTTAGTATCTTGTTAAACTTCTTATCGTGCTCTAAGAGCTTAGCCTCTATCCTATTGAATTTCCTATCATGTTCTTCTAAACGGGCACTATGATCTTTAAGCACTTTTAATATTTCATTAAACTTCCTATCATGCTCACGTATCTCCTTAAGTATCTCAGATAACCCTATTAAACCAGCTACCGCATAGCGAAACTCCTCATCCTCCTTAAGCAACTTCAAGATCCTCGATTTAATATCGCTAAGAGACATCTAAGATATCACCCGTAGACATGGATACTACGCAATGGCTTTTTAAAAGTTTTGCGAGTTTTACACAAATTTATCTGTCGAAAACTAATAGCGATCGACCTCTAAACTGAAGCCAGAAAGAGAACGTAATATTTAAAATTAACCTCTAGGATAGTATATATTAGTCGGGATGGGGCCGAATGCACGTAGAAATAAACATAACACGAAGAACCATCCTCAAGGCCTACAGAATGGCAATAAGGACAGGCAGACTTTTTAGGCTCCATCCCGATGAGAAGGCAATATTAATAATATCCGCAAATGCCATAAACCTCGTCAAAAGCAAAACCCTCAAGGAGATATTATT
>JAGGUS010000270.1 GCA_021158375.1 Thermoprotei archaeon | reverse complement strand
TAGTGCCCATAGCTATGATGCTTCAAGATATGGAGTCATCTAGAATACTGGGTAATGCCTTAGCTAAAGTCCTTAAGGAGTCTAATGCTGTAATCATAGCCAGTAGTGATTTTACGCACTATGAACCCCACGATGTGGCGAAATCAAAGGATATGAAAGCCATTGAGAAAATCCTTCGTCTAGATCCTGAAGGGCTTTTTGATGTCGTTAAGCGCAACAATATAACTATGTGCGGAGTAGGGCCGGTCGCAACTATGTTAACTGCAGCAAAACTGTTGGGCGCCTCTGTAACCCAACTTCTGAGATACGCTACCTCTGGCGATATAACTGGCGATAAAGCCCAAGTCGTAGGCTATGGAGCTATTGCTGTATTAAAGTGAATCTTACTCCTAACTTCACTCCTCTAGCTCTCATATTCCCTAACAATATATCATTCGTAGCTATTCCCAGTATATACCTCTTCTCAAAACCGACGCTCTCAGCTATAGCTCCCTGCATATAAACATCAGTCAGTATCCTCTCATGTTCCTTAGGAACGAGTCCAAGAGCTCTTACTAAATTGCAATTAATTCTCACTAAGTGTGGTATTTTACTTATCTCTTTAGAAACTAGTGCACGAGCAAATTCTAGGACTACATGACCAATGCTATGGGAAACTATTTCCATTACCTCAGGAAAATACGTGTTTGCATAATTATATGTACTCATGTCTAGGTTCACTACTCTCTTTATTAAGAACCATCTAAATTTGTTAATGAGATCTACACTTAAATCAAAAGCTCCTTCTCTCTCCCTATATGCGCATGCTCCCCCTCTTATCATGAGTCTTGCTTTTAACTCCGGTTTTATAGCTCTGAGTATGCTCAGTACCTCATTTACTTCTCTCTCAACATACTCCTCATTATACTCGCCTCTCAGCAATATCTGAGCCAACGTGATAGCTACTGCAATACCCTCAGGCATTATTAGCGGTTTTTTATAATGTATATTTATTTCTCCTTTGAGTTCGCCAAAAATACTGCTAACGATCTCTATCTCTCTTTTATATAGCCTAAGATCTTGCTTCTTACCATTTTCTATTATGTTGAAATCATGACTTGACCTAACCCTACATGTTAGATATTCATCTATTGTAGTCGCTATTAATGGTTCATCCTGCGTACAGTAAGGTTCTCCACATAATACCACAACTGTGGGCAATCTGAACTCTATCAAATCATTTCACCTTATCTATATGCTTAAGCGAAAAGGATTTTTATATCTGAAGTAGTCTTCAAAGCGGTGCTTAGATGTCATTAGATAACGTTACTTCGCAAAGGAAGCTAGAACATCTTATGATAGCTTTAAATGAAGATATAGAGGGTGGTCTTACAACATGGTTTGAAGACATACGCTTTATACATAATGCGATAACAGAGGTCTCTCCTAATGAAGTATCGCTTAAGACAAAAGTCCTTGGATATTCATTTAACTACCCCATTATAATTGCGGGAATGACTGGTGGTCATAGATTATGTGCAAGAATAAATGAGACATTAGCTATTCTGGCTGAGAAATTCCACGTAGGAATCGGTGTAGGAAGTCAAAGAGTTGCCATAGAGAATCCCGAGTTAGAGTATACTTTCTCTATAGTCAGAGAGCATGCACCTAATGCCTTTGTAATAGCCAATATAGGAGCCTCCGAAGTGGCCAAAAAATATACTCTAAATGAGATACAACGCATAATAAAAATGGTAGAGGCAAATGCACTTGCAATACACTTTAATGCGTTGCATGAAATCGTTCAACCTGAGGGCATATTAAGTTTCCGAGGAATCTTAAATAAGATAAGGTACCTCTCTCAGACACTTGAGATACCCATAATAGCTAAAGAGGTTGGTTGTGGTATTTCTAAGGAGGTGGCAATAAAGCTCTCTGAGTACGGAGTATCTGCGATAGATATTGGTGGCGCTGGAGGAACGAATTGGGCAATAATAGAATATTTACGGGCTAAAAGACTGGGTGATAGCCTAAAAATGCGCTTATCTGAAATGTTAAGAGACTGGGGTATTCCAACTGCCATAAGTATATGTGAGGTACGTTCAGTTCTTCCTCATATTCCACTAATAGCTACAGGCGGAATAAGAAGCGGTTTGGATATAGCGAAGGCATTGGCATTAGGAGCCGATCTTGTAGGAATAGGACTTCCGTTCTTAAGAGCTGCATATAGGGGAATAGAAGAAGCTGAAAACTACTTTACTTCAATAATAAATGAACTAAAGGCAGTTATGTCCTTAGTGAATACAGATAACATTGAAGGTTTGCGCAAGGTACCTCTAATCTTTAGTGTACGCTTTTCGGAGTGGCTTAAACAAAGGGGCATAGATCCTATTAAATTAAGCAGATCTAGGCAGATTTAGACTCTTCTTCCTCTTCTTCCTCCCTTCTTACGTATAGTATCGTGCGGTATTGGCGTAACATCCTCTATCCGCCCTATTATAAGACCTGCTCTGGCTAGTGCTCTAATTGCTGGTCCTGCTCCTGGACCTGGCGTCTTAGGTCCTGCTCCACCCGGTGCCCTTACTTTTATATGTACAGCATTGATCCCCTTCGCTAACGCTTCTTCTGCTGCTCTCGTAGCAGCTAACATAGCAGCGTAGGGAGAGGGCTTCTCACGATCTGCCTTGACAACCATTCCTCCACTAGCCCTTGCTATGGTCTCCGCGCCCGAAAGATCCGTGATCAATATTATCGTATTATTAGGGCTTGCATATATGTGGGCAATTCCCCACTTAAGTTTTGGTGCAGATGCCGCAGATCCTTTTGATTGAGTAGTCTGAGGCTGAGATGAGCTCATTCACTCCTCGCCTCCCCTAATATTTTATCAAGTTTCTCAAGAATAGGAGAATCAGGAGCTATTGCTACTAATTCCTCTTCATCCCTACTGACTAAATAACCTGGGCTAGTTACCCTTCTATCTCCTATTACTATATGACCATGTACTATGAATTGCCTAGCTTGATGTATTGTCCTAGCTAGTCCCTTCCTAAATACTATAGTCTGTAACCTCCTCTCCAGTACATCTTCAACAGTTAAGTTAAGAATATCATCTATCGTTGCATTAGAAGAGGCTAATAAACCCATCTTGTAGAGTTTATTCACTAATGCTCTCTCTTGAGGTTCTCTCTCCTCCTTAGGTAGTGCAAGTAAGCTCCTAGCTCTATGCCTTATATTCCTTAATAGCGTTTTAGCTATCCATAACTCCCTTTTGTTCCTTAAACCATATCGTCCTACTAGTTCTAGTTCCTGTGTTAATATTTCCTTCCTCCAAGGGTGCCTTGGGCCTTTCCATTTCTTTCTGGGCTTCTTGGGATCTCCCATTTTAATCCCCCTACTTCTTGGGCTTCTTACTAACACCTATTGTTATTCCTGTCCTTCCGGTAGTACGTGTCTTCTGCCCTCTTACCTTAAGGCCTAACATATGTCTAATCCCGCGCCAGCACTTAATCTTCTTAAGAAGATCAACATCACTTCTTACGGCAAGCACTAGATCTGAGCCCAGTAAATGCAGATTCTTACCGGTTCTAGGATCTTTTCTCCTATTCAGCATCCATGGTGGACACTTACTACTTAAATTCTGTATAGTATCCTCAATGCGTTTGAGTTCAGCATTGCTCAGCTCGCCAATTCTTCTCCTAAGGTCTATTCCTAGCATTTTACATATACTTAGTGAAGTGCTCCAACCAATACCCCTAATCTTAGTTAAAGCTTGTGCTACGTTGAGAGTACCATCTATGTCAGTGTTTGCAATTCTAACTACATATTTAAAGTCTGGCTTCTGTATGAAGGACATTGACTCTGACATAGGATCACACGCATTCGTTTAAATGGATTCATTATATTTTAACTTTTCCGTATATTCCACGAGGTACTTGATTAGGTATTTAGAATCTGTATTCCCTACTCATCCTTCTCCTCTTCCATACTGGTGGATAAGTACCCCTCTTCATTATTACCCTTACAGGCTTTACTGCTAACCCTCTATCCTTCTTATACATCTCTTCACTAGTCATAAGTGCTTTGCCTAATGCTACAAGTTCTCCCTTTTGGGTCATTATCGCTACAAGATCTCCTTTGTTTATTCCGCTCTCTAATCTTAGTATCCCTGGTACGGCTAGCATCGCTCCATTACATATCGCATCAACTGCTGTATCCTTTATTACAACCTTAGGTAT
>JAGGUS010000026.1 GCA_021158375.1 Thermoprotei archaeon | reverse complement strand
TAATATATTAAAACCATCTACAGCTATATGCCTGCCCGTTATATAATTGGGCTTTTTAAGTTTCTTCTTAACTAGTTCGATCTCTTCTGGAGTGTGCACTAGTCTATGCAGGTAGTTTCGTTCACTTCTAGTCAAAGAGTATTTTTGGGCTACGAAATTAAAAGTAGTCTCTTTAGGATATCCTCTAGAAAGTAATATCTTAGCATCAACTATGCTGGCTATGATTTGCTCATCTAAGTAGTGGCTATACATGATCTTACGACATCTAATGCCTTATTTACTATTTCATTTATGGGTATTTTGATTATACCGCCTCCTTGAGCAAAGAACCTACTGCCTCCAGCTCTACCACCGATGACGTTAGCGATCCTTGAAGCTATTTCTTTAGCATTAAGAGTCTTCATTGCATTATCTCCTAATCTGACTATCAGATATATTGCATTTTCATGCTCCATACCCATGAAAACTACTACGGCATTTGGATCTTTTTTGGCTATTTCTTCAGCTAGCATGATCGCATCATCTCTACTTAAGTCTACACTTTTAACTAAGACTTCGTAGTTTTTGATTTTAAGTGCGTTATTCAGAATGTCTTTACTCATTATATCTATGTATAGCTTCTTTAACCGGGTTAGTTCGCTCCTCAGATTCTTCTCCCTGACCTTGAGTTTTCTTAAGGCAACACATACTTTATCTACAGGACTTCTCAGTGTCTCTGCTACGCTCTTTAATATCGCCTCTTCGTGTTGTATGTATCTTATCGCCGATTCCCCTACTGTGAATTCAAGCCTTATGACCCCATCTTGAATTCTATCAGCCTTTATTATCTTTATCAACCCTATTTCTCCTGTACGTTCGCAGTGCGTTCCGCCGCATGCTTGTACATCCCAATCCTCTATTTCAACTACGCGAATATCTCTACCAGGTACTATTCCTCCTTGATATAATGTGAAACCATATTTGGATTCAGCTTTATCTCGAGGCATTATTCGGATGTTGACTGCTCTATTATCCATTACTACTTTATTGGCGAGGAGCTCAATACGATTAAGTTCATCTCTTGAGATGCTTTTGTAATGCGTTATATCCAAGTGACTTCTTTCAACTCCCTTACTGGCTCCAGCTTGCCATACGTGATGCCCTAGTACACGCTTAGCAGCTCCTAATAGTATGTGAGTGGCCGTATGACTTCTCATAAGTGCGAGTCGGCGCTCTACATCCACCTTACCGACTACTATTGCCCCTGAAGAAATAGCCGCTTCCTTCTCTAATACATGTACTACTACATTGCCTACTTTCTGAACATCAATTACCTTGATTATTTCCCCGTCTCCAGTTATGAGAACTCCTCTATCTGATGGTTGACCACCACCTTCAGGATAGAAGGCAGTAGCATCTAGTATGAGGTACCTTCCAAGGCTTTTTAGAACTCTAGCTTTAAATTCGAAGAGTTTTGGATTTTCATAATATAACAGTCGAGTTGGAGGTAGATCTTGTAAGAATTTTTCATTGAAAGGTATTTTAGCTTTCTTTACTTTAGGTTGTGAAGTTTGATGGCGCTCTGCTAATTTAGCGTAGAAGTCCTCGGGTATTATTACTTTTATACCGTATTTCTCTGCTTCCTCTTTAACGAAGTAAGGATCTAGCCCATGAGAGTCATAAAACTCTATAAGCTCATTTAAAGTGAAAGAATCTTTCTTGGATTGCTTAAGTCTTTTTGCCCTTCGCGCTATTAGTGCTCTGCCCTTTCTTAAAGTCTGTTTATATTTTCTCTCTTCCTCTTGTATTATATCTAAGATTGCGTCGCTTATATCACGATATTCAGGAAAATCGTTAAGCACTTCCCTTAGCTCTAATGCTATTACATCAGTTAAGGAGAGATCTATACCTAACCTTAGGAGGGCACGATATGCTCTCCTAATAAGAAGTCGTGCTAAGTACCCAGCGCCAACATTAGAGGGGACCACGCCATCTCCAAGCATAAATATGAGCGATCTTGAGTGATCGGCAAGTACATAGATGCTTTCCCATGGACTTATCATTCTAATAAGTTCCTCTTCATTCATATCTAGTGCTTTAGCTAGGACGCTATAATACTTTATAGTACCTAATTCCTTTGCATCATAATGCCCTGCTATACTGAATATCTTTTTCGCTAAATCCAAATTAATAGTTTCTAATCCTGCAATCTTTCGTAAGTTCTCTATAAAGTTAGGAAAGACTGCATCGTATACTGTAACAGTACCATTACAAAGCCATACTAGTCGTTCAAGACCATATCCTGTATCAACTATTTGGTTCCCCATCTCTTCAAGTTTGCCATTACGTTCTATGTAGTGCATAAATACCAATGTTGCCACTTCAAGTCCATCTACGTGTACTTCAAAACATTCTCCCGCATTACCTCCACCAGACCACCAATCCTCTTTAAAGAATATTTTTTGCTTAGGTATACCGAGGACATCAGTTAAGAAATAGAACGCAAGCTCTACAGTTCTGTCCATCCAGTATATGCGAATTCCCTTACTAGGATAATTAAACGCATGATGGGCCATCATTTCGAATTCTGTTAAGTGTCGCCCACTTCTACCTACGTTGTCTACATCTGTTAATCTTATGCATGGTTGGGATATTGTTAGGGGATTCGCGGGAGGTGGAATTATTCCATTAGTGACCCATGGTTGAAAGTCGTATATTGACGCACCAACAAGGTACACGTCATCACGCCATCTTGCGACAACAGGATATCTCTTAATTATTGTATGGCCTTTACTCTCCATGAACTTTAAGAATTTCTCTCGGATAATACGTCTATCTACATTTGTAAGAGTGGAAGGTGGGTTTCCGATAAATGCATAATCCACACAAGGCTGTCCGCCACAGTATTTAGCATCAGGGTCAAGTGTCCAAAAATAACTACCACAGCGCTCACACTTCTTACGTATAAAGCCTAATTCGCGAAATAGTTCAACCTCTAGTTTAGAGTGCCTCTCCATTACAGATCACTCTTATCGCTAACCAAATAGGCCAGCGAGGCCAGCAGCTATTTCTTCCTCACTTGCCTCTTCTTTTTCTTCTTTCTTTTCCTCTTTCTTCTCCTCCTTCCTCTCAGCCTCAGCTTCGGCGGGGGCTGCAGCTGGAGCGCTTACTACAGGAGCTGCAGGAACTGCGGCTTTTAGTGCTTCATCTATATTTACTTCTTTAAGCGCAGCTACAAGGGCTTTTAATCTCACTTCATCTACATTAATACCAGCAGCTTCGAGTATCTTTTTTAAGTTCTCCTCGGTTATATCTTTACCTGCATGATGTAGTAATAGGCTTGCATATACATACTCCATGAAACTCACCTACGGCTCATTAAATTATATAGGAAGTACTTAAAGTTTAACTTAAGCTAATTTAGCCGAAGAGGCTAGCTAAACCACCTGCTATCTC
>JAGGUS010000247.1 GCA_021158375.1 Thermoprotei archaeon | reverse complement strand
GGTTCTATGAGCCAGCAGGAATTCCAAAGTGGGTAAAAGGCATGAGCTATGAAGAGGTCTGCGATGCAATAGAGCATAGAATAGAGGAGATAGTGAAGAGATACGAGGGCAGGGTTTATGCATATGACGTTATTAATGAAGCGCACGATTGGGCAAATGACTTGGATTACTCTAGAAAGCAACTGTTAGAGGTCACGGAGCTGGCATGTAAAGTAGTTAAGGAGAACGATCCGAACGCCGTTAGGGTAATAAATAATTGTTGCATATGGGGTGAATACGTCGCCTACGGTAAGGATTACAGAAGGAAGGTTAAGAGGACTTTATGGACTCCTTTAGAGTACGTTAAAGCTTGTATCGAGAGGGGGATAGATTTCGATTACATAGGGTTACAGCTGTACTATCCTGAGAGGGATATGTTCGAGATCGCATTAATGATCGATAGATTCGCAAAGCTTGAAAAGCCTATCCATATAACAGAGCTTGGTGTCTCGTCTAGCAACACTAAAGATAAGGAGGCTTTCATAAAAGACCCACCAGGATTATGGCATGAGCCCTGGAATGAAAAAGTACAGGCTGATTGGATAGAGCAGTTTTACACTATATGTTATAGCAAACCATACGTAGAGGCGGTAACATGGTGGGACTTTGCCGATAAAGGGCACTTCTGGCCACATGGAGGATTCCTTAGACCAGATCTAACACCAAAGGAATCATACTTTAGATTGAAGGAGTTAATAAGGAAATGGTATGGTTAGCGATGTACTATGCACTTTACCTCTCATCTAGTAGTTTTTATTAATTAATAGAGGTTTGCGCTCTTAACATTTGACAATGACATTATGGGAAATAGCCGAGGAGCTCAACATAGTCGTAATCCCTAAATAAGCCATTAACTTCTAACGATTATCAGAAACATATTTATTTAAGGATTATATACATGCTTGTGGTGATCACTTGGAAATGCGGGAAGTAGATGGTTTCCAAATCCTGAGCGCATATACTACATAATAGAATCGTTACGAGCGGTATCTACTGCATTCATAGCTCCAGTGTATACAATATTCCTTCTTAAGAGGGGGTTAAATTATAAGGGAGTTGCACTTGTAGATGGCTTTTACATGATTTCAAGTGCTCTACTTGATTATCCTAGTGGAGGGCTTGCAGATAGATATGGTAGGGGCCTAATTGCAGCACTAGGATGTCTTTCTCTTAGTTTAGGACTTCTATACTACAGTGTTTCTAGATCCCTCTATCAGTTCCTTTTCTCCGAGTTTCTAGCTGCTATAGGGACTGCATTATACAGCGGTGCGCTCATAGCATGGCTAGTCGATTTGCTTAAAAAAGAAGGAAGAATGAAAGAGCTAGCAACGATATTAGGCAAAGCAAGATTGTTATCGTTATTAGTGAGCGCTGTTGGAGCCTTTATAGGCGGTGTAATGGCGGATTATAGAATCGAATTGCCCTTCGTAGCCGGTGCTATCTCGGGGTTTTCAGCGTTCCTCATTGCCTTATTATTCGCGCGAGATAGGGGAGAATCTATAGAGACTAAGGAGCAGGGATATATCGACATATTGAGAAGAGGTATGATCATTCTCATTAGGACTAAAACGTTGATAATGCTAACCGCAAGTGCGTTCTTCATAACGCTTGCAATTCCTAGCTTCAACCTCACCTGGGCGCCTTACATGGAGGAACTAGGTGCTAGCAAACGGCTACTTGGATTTACAAGCTTCTTATTTATGATCACAGCAGGACTTGGCGGTTATACTGGAGGGCTATTGACAAGATATTTAGGATATAGGAGGGTTGTTATTTGTTCATTAATGTTCATGTCATCATCATTAGCATTGCTTACAATTGTAAGTAATCTATACGCATTTATCGCCATAGCGCTTCTATACGAAATAGGATTTGGAGCGATGGGCCCTACATTAAATGCATGGATTAATGAATACGTCCCGAGCAGGGAACGTGCAACAGTAATAAGCTTAAGGAGAACTTTGATGTTACCCTTCAGCGCTCTCGGAATGGCCATAATGGGAATCTTAAGTGACCTATGGTCCCCGAGGATAGCGTATCTCTTCAGTTCCATAACAGTAGCATTATCGTTGCCGTACATATTAAAGGCTCAAGAGAAGAAGATAAAAGATAAAGCGAAGTAGATTTTGTATCTATAGCTATTTTTATAACCTCATTTTTGATACGCATTAGCAGTAATATAGTTTTGTCGTTGACTTGCTTCAGGATAAAGTAGGTTAATAATATTAGCTCCTCTGTAGGATATATATATCTGATGAAGAGATTCGGCAAATTCATACCGCTTCGTCTTGAGTTTAAGAGGATAAAGAAGAGATTCGGCAAATTCAGCAAGGTGAGGGAAAATGGGCGTAAGAGTGAGAGTTGCGATTAGATATAAAGAGAATAACGTTATAACAGTAGCTCTTGTGAATAGTGGTTATGAGAGCGATATACCTGAGATACACCTTCCGTTATCGCTTGCCAGGAAGTTGGGTCTTCCTCTAGAG
>JAGGUS010000119.1 GCA_021158375.1 Thermoprotei archaeon | reverse complement strand
GAGTTTGTGGTTTTAGTGGGTCCTAGTGGTTGTGGTAAAACTACTCTCTTAAGGCTTATAGCTGGTTTTGAATTCCCTGACGAGGGTAGGATCTTCTTTAATAGTGACGATGTAACAGAATTACCTCCTTATGAACGGGACACAGGAATGGTATTTCAAAATTATGCCTTATGGCCACATATGACAGTATTCGAAAATATAGCCTTTGGCCTTAAGATAAGGAAGTTGCCTAAGGCTGAAATAGTGAAGAGGGTAAAATCGATTCTAAGTCTTGTAAAGCTTGAAGGTCTTGAAAATAGATATCCTCATGAACTTAGTGGTGGACAACAACAAAGAGTCGCTTTAGCTAGAGCATTGGTTGTTCAACCTAAAGTCCTTCTACTTGATGAGCCGCTAAGCAATTTAGACGCGAAGCTACGTATTGAAATGAGGGATGAAATAAGGAGACTTCAGAAGGAACTGAGGATAACCTCGATTTATGTAACTCATGATCAGGAGGAAGCACTGACTATAGCTGATCGTATAGCAGTAATGAATAAAGGCAAGATAATGCAAGTAGGTACCCCTTATGATGTTTATAAAAAGCCGAAAAACCTTTTTGTTGCATCGTTCTTAGGGCGCTGCACTATACTTTTGGGAAAAGTCTTAAAAATAGAAGAAGATAGACTTATAACCATATGCGATGACCATCTGATAGTGGGTATAGTACCTGATAAGGAAGTAGAAGTTTCACCTAATGAAGAAGTCGCCATAGTAATAAGACCTGAGAGTATACGTTTAAAGAGAGAGCCGAACAAGACATATAATGTAATGAGCGGTATTGTTGATTGGGTCTCCTTTGGTGGTAATCATCTCGATGTCAAAATAAAGATAAATTCATCTAAACTTCTCATTACCCTTGATCCACATGCTGACGTCAATGTTGGTGATAAGATTACGGTTTATATACCTTATGATGAAACACTAATACTTCCCGCAAAGGGTGTTTATGAAGTTGCTTATGCTCATGAACTGCTGGATATTTGAATTAATAGACAACATCATAGGCATGCGTTATTGGTTTACTAAACTCATCCTGTTGTCTTATTTTTCACATCTTAGATAAAAGAGGAAGGACATTTATAGCACTTAATAACTTAGTTATAGATAGTATGAAGAGATGATGGGGTATGAATAGTGGTGTTCAAGCTTTCCAGCAAGTACTCTCTAAAATCAAGGATCGAATGAAAGACATACGTTATAAAGTAGCTGTTATTAGCGGAAAGGGTGGCGTTGGGAAAAGCTTCATAGCTGTTTCATTAGCTTTAGCACTTGCATCTCAGAGACGTAGTGTTGGCCTTCTAGACGCAGATATCCATGGCCCTTCTATATCTTGGTTACTAAAAGTGAAGGAACCCCCATCTGCTATAAGTAAGGACTTAATCAAACCCGCTATAGGTCCGTTAGGGATCAAAGTGCTCTCGGCCCAATTCTTATTACCTAAAAGCGAGATGCCAATAGTTTGGAGAGGTCCTTTAAAGACTAGACTAATCTTAGAATTCCTCGCGAACGTTGAGTGGGGAAGGTTAGATTATTTGATTGTAGATCTGCCTCCGGGTACAGGAGATGAAGCTCTGACAATAGCTCAGTTCTTAAAGGGTACAAATGGTGCGATAGTGGTCACCACTCCTTCAGACCTGGCTGGCTTTGTAGTTAAGAAGGCTATAATGTTCTGTAAAGAAGTCGGCTTCCCAGTCTTGGGCATAGTTGAAAATATGTCCGAATTTATATGCCCTAACTGTGGTGCCAAGTATACGATATTCGGTAAGGGATCTGGAAGAAGGATAGCTGAGGAAATGCAAGTAAGATACTTAGGTTCTATACCTTTAGATCCCAGGATAAATGAATGTAATGATAAAGGTGAACCATTCATCTTAAAATTCCCTGAAAGCGAAGCGGCCCGTAAAATATATTCAATAGCTGAAAAGATAATTCAGATCCTTGAGAGTCAATATAAGAGAGAGTAAAGCTCTTCTAAATTCCTTATTATCATATATTTTCCATTCACTTCCTTCTTCTGAACTTCTTCTCTTACTATTAGTATTGCCAAGCATCCTGCTTTTATGGCCGATTCTACATCGTTTAATAAATCTCCTACAACAAGAGTATTCCTTGTAGGAATATTGGTAATATTAACCGCTTTAAGTATTTGCTCGTATCTTATAGGCGATACATTTCTGCTTATCTTCGCCCTGAAGAAGCTTGATATCCCAAGCTTATTCAATATCTTATCCATAACTTTCGTGCTCTGTAATGTTACTAAGCTTAGTGTGTACTTCTCACTTAATCTCTTGATTATTTCTGGAGAGTTATCAAGGACTTCTATGTTGTCTATAGCAGATAGTTCATACTCCTCTACAATCCTTGAAACAACGTCATACTCATTACTTTTCCATATCTTAGCATAAAGTGCAACAATTGAGGTAACCCTATATCCTAATAGAGCACTTAGTCTGTTATAAACCTGCTTCCAAGGAACTGGAATCCTTACTAGCGTTCCATCTAGATCAAATATTATATGCCTTACATTATGTAGTACTTTTCTCCTAGAGTACATCTTCTCACTCCAGATGATACCATGATCAAATATATTTAATTATTATTCACCTTGAATAAATTGATGAACATCCTGCTATCCACTGTAATTAATTTCCTAAGGAACATAGATGGAGTCCTTCATGTTAAGGCGCTTGCAAATAAGGACAAAGCAACCTTACTAAACATAGAGGCGAGTTACTCTAAACAACAAACAGCCTTCGGTGCACCTATTAACAAGGGAATGTTCTTATGCCTAAACATGCCCATAACTATAGCCTTGATCACTAATAGTAGATTTAAATGGCCTCCAGGTCCTTATTCTCTCATATACATAGGAGATACTGTAGTAGGTGAGATAAATGAGCATGGTATCTGCATATTTAGAGATAAACTGGCTAAAGCGATTAAAAAAGGCGGTAAACGAAAAATAGTATTCCTTCCTCTTAAGTTTGAAGTACTAAATAAAATAGGCATTAGAAATGCTATAATGGCTTCTCCGTCCCCACCATCACATAAATATCTAATTAATCACGTGTTTAAAATGCGCGCTAGAAGTGAAGATGTAGGGAGCGCCATTATAGGGATTCCTGATCCTTAAATATTCACTCACCATATAGTACTCTAATTAAGAAGTCTATCCTATTGCTAAGTTTTTTAATCTGTTTTTCCGTTAAGATAGCTCTACTTACTTCCTTAAGATCCTCTTTTGTAATAAGTCCTAAACGCGAGAAGGCGATGAATGAGACTATAGTACTTATCAAAAGCGAAAGAATCCAAGGCATTTTTATTAGCTTGAATATTATAAATATGGCATAGGCTGTCAATGAGAGCGTTATATCTTTCCATTCAAATTTAAAGCCTACTCTTCTGGCTATTACAATAGACGCTACAAACCCTGTCATGCTTCCTATGAAGAAGGCCAGCGCAGCCCCCAAATCGCTCATCTCCCTCACTAAGGGTGTATATAATACTATTCTTGGAATGTTTGTTGCCATACCTAGCAGTGTAACATAAGAATAAAGTCCATATGCATAAACTAGACTACTTGTGCTCCTAACTAGAAGTGTTGGTATTAATCCAATTGATAATATAGCTAATGCACCTGAAGCATGAGAATACTCGTGTCCCATTAAGGATAGTATTTCTTTAGAATTAACTACAATCATTGCTGATACAATGACGCCTAAGGCCAGACTAAGCTTAGTAACTCTCCATAATGCTCTCTTTCTCCCATCTCTCATACCAGATAAAACAGGAAACATAAGTTGCACTAAACTGAGTGGAAGAAATACGGCTATCGTATATATCAT
>JAGGUS010000008.1 GCA_021158375.1 Thermoprotei archaeon | reverse complement strand
GTTCATCTACTTTTATGTGCTTTCCACCATCTATACAATCTGGAAGCCTTATTACAAGTGGTATGTGAACTATTTCTTCATATAGAGGGGCTGAACCATGATATTTTCCCATTATTATTGACTTTCCAATTAGGCCATGCTCGCCTAGGTAAAATCCATGATCAGAGGTAAATATGATGGCTGTATCCTCGTATAACCCCAATTCATCAACTTTCTCCAGTATCTTTCCGATCCAGTGATCAACCAATGTGACTTCGCCTGCGTACATGGCTCTGCAGTGTTCTAACTCATCCTTAGAGAGGTAATCGCAGGGACCGTATACAGGATATATTACCTCTTCGCCTTGATATCCAGGATCATACATATCTACATACCATTTCGGTGGATCCCATGGCTCATGAGGATCGAAGAAATCAACGTAAAGAAAGAATGCCCTCTTATAGTTTCTCTCCAGCCACCTTATTGCCTCTGTGGCAGTCTTAGCAGGTATCCAATCTTCTTCGAATTGTCTTAAGGCGTTATTACGTAGATGTTGTATAGTAGTATC
Source organism: Thermoprotei archaeon (assembly GCA_021158375.1). GTDB lineage: Archaea > Thermoproteota > Thermoprotei > QMSL01 > B3-G16 > B3-G16. The sequence continues at coordinate 12,851 of JAGGUS010000008.1, read as the reverse complement.
AACATTTCTAAGCTTTTCTGGACTACACGGTAGTTTGACCTCAATAGGATCAGTTCTATATCTATCGTTCTCCTGTCCTCTAATCCATATCCAGCCATCGAACCCTCTGTCATAATTAAATCCATCTTTGAGTATATGTGGTGTATCAGCAATCATCATACTTGTGTATCCACGCTCTTTTCTCAATATTTCAGGGAGGACAACCTCATTCTTAGGAAGGGGAGCCCAACCATAGTAAGTAAATGTATATCGTCCAACTAATATATCGTGTCTATTAGGAACTGTTGGAAATGACGCTATATAGGCTCTAGTGAAGTAAGCGGACTGTCTAGCTAAGGATTTCAGATTGGGAACTTTTACGCACTTATTCCTTACAGTAAACGTTCCTTCAAGACAATCGTAACGGAATGTATCAGATATTATTAGAATAACGTTAATCGGTTTATTATGCACTATCAACACCGGAGATAATTAAGGAAAAGAGTGTATATAGCTTACTATGGAGCAATACTTTTCAGCGCGTTATAGGTTATTGAGATAGAAAGTATGAATTTAAATGAGATCGAGATAATAAAGGAGATCTGGACATTAATTAAGAGCAACGATCTCGGATATTCTGTAATCCCCAAGACATTTGATGATGCATGTGCATTACAAATTGGAGAGAAGTTTCTAGTGTTCACAAACGATGGAGTAGCAGAAGCTACTGATAAACTACCGGGAATGTCGTGGAGAGACTATGGTTGGAGGGCAGTTATTTCATGTGTTAGTGATCTAGCTGCTAAAGGAGCTAGGCCGTTAGGGGTTATGATTTCATTAAATCTGACAAGAACTATAAGCGCTAAGGAGATAAGAGAGATTTATCAGGGGATAATAGATTGTGCTGAGACGTACTCCTTTGATGTATGGGGTGGTGACTTAGGGGAAAGCAAGGAAATAGTTATAGATTGTTTCATGGTAGGAGTTTCCAATCGGCCTATATGGAGAAATGGAGTAAAGCCAGGAGATCTTATTGTAATCAGTGGTGAACTTGGCCTTACGGGCGCTGCATTTCACTTCCTACTTAAAGGAGGGAAGGAGATAAGCAATATGGGAAATATACATAAAGCGGCTTATCGACCCGAAGCAAGATTAGAGCTTGGGGTAAGACTCTCTGAGATACCAGGAGTTACTGCCGCGATAGACCTAAGTGATGGTCTCTCCCGAAGCCTTTACGAATTGGAAAGAGTAAACGAAACAAGATTTGTCATAGATGCGGATAAGATACCTATAGCTGAAGAAGCCATAGAGTATGCAGAAGCCAATTCATTAGATCCTTTAGAACTAGCTCTACATGGAGGAGAAGAGTATGAAATCTTATTTACAGTAAGCCCTAGTTGTGAGGAACAGGTGATTGATCTTAGCAAGGAACTAGGATTAAAGCTAACAGTAATAGGAATGGTAGAGAGAGGCAGAGGAGTATATATAAAGACGGAAGGGGGGTTGACCCCAGTTAAGGAGGGGGGATGGATCCATTTAAGGAGGTAATCAGAAATGGTTGATGCAGTGATAATAGACGGATACACAGATGAGCCAGCAGGATTAGGCGTACCGCCCTACTTAGATGCTATACAGAGATATGTAGCAGGAGCTATATGGTACGTAAGGCCAGAGTGGCAAGTAGAGTACTTTACCATAGATCAGATAAGGGAAAACCCTAAACTTTTAAGAGTTGCAAATAAGGCTAGATTAGTCGTCTTTATAGCCGGAACAGCAGTTCCCGGAAAATACTTAGGAGGAACGCCTATAAGTTATGAGGAACTAGTAAGATATACGCGACTTATAAAAGGGCCAGTTAAAGTACTAGGAGGCCCAGCTGCTAGATTTGGATTTGGCGTAGAAGGGGGGAGAAGTGCTATACCTAAGGAAGAGATTAAAGAATTATTTGATGTAGTGGCATATGGAGACGTTGAGGCCGTAGTCCTAGAGCTCTTACAGGAGGGGCTAAGGGTAGAGCAAGTAAATGTATATGCAACGTTACGCAGGAGCGGGAGAGAATTAAATGAGATAGCGAGAAGAGGAGCCCATATAGCAATAAAGCATCCTTGCTATCCGGAGAGGATAATTGCGGAAATTGAAACGTATAGGGGTTGCCCCAAGGCATATTTCGGGAGACCATGCTCTTTTTGTATAGAAAGATTTTACGGGAAGCCTGACTTTAGGCCCATAGAGGGTATATTGAAAGAGATAGAAGAGTTGTATAAAGTAGGTGTAAGGCGAATAAGGCTTGGTAGGCAACCAGATTTATATGCCTATATGGCTATTGGAATTGGAGAACTAGAGTTCCCCCGACCAAATGTTAATGCAATACATAAACTCTTTAGAGGCATTAGGATGGTTGCACCGAACTTAAGGACATTACATATAGATAACGTTAATCCGGGTACAGTATGTCATTGGAAAGAGGAAGCATATAAAGTTACTAAAATTATCGTGAAGTATCATACCCCAGGTGATGTAGCCGCCATGGGAATAGAATCAGCAGATCCTAAAGTTATTAAACTTAACAACTTAAAGGTTATGCCTGAAGAGGCTATGGAGGCTATAAGGATAATAAACGAAGTGGGAGCGAATAGGGGATGGAATGGACTTCCACATCTCTTACCAGGGGTTAACTTCGTCCATGGTCTTAAAGGGGAAAGTGAGAAAACATACGAGTTAAACCTAGAGTTCATGAAAGAGGTTTATAAAAGGGGGTATATGGTACGTAGGATAAACATAAGGCAGGTTATGGCCTTTCCTGGCACTGAAATGTGGGATGTCGGAGATGCAATTATTAGAAGGCATAAGGCTATATTTAGAATTTATAAAGAGAAGATGCGAAAGGAGATAGATTTGCCAATGTTAAGGAGAGTGATTCCACCCCTGACTATTTTAAGAGAAGCCTATACAGAAGCGTACGATGAAAAGAAGAAATTAACTTATGCTAGACAAATAGGGAGCTATCCCATACTAATAGCCATACCTCTTAAGTTACCTTTATGTAAAGAGATGGACTTCACAGTCATAAGATACGGATATAGAAGCGTAACTGGCTTGCCATATCCGATACCTATAAATAAACTCGAATACAAGCTACTAAAGCTCATACCTGGACTTGGAGATAGGACGGCCGCCAATATAATAAGATCTAGGCCTTTAAAATCATTAGATGAGGCAATAAACATAGGGGTACCACCTGATATCGCTAAGCACTTTGATTTTACTGAGAACTAGTATTAACATCATCATGTTAATTGTATTAACATAGTAATGTGAAAGTAAGCTTTATATTGCACTATGTTTTTAACATAACAACGCTAAGGGCTCAATATGGGATGATTATGATAAGGGGATCGTATGATATTTACGATTATGAAATAGTTAGGGATCCATTTATTGAAGGTGGATATACTAAGGCTATACGTGCCTCTAGGTTATTTGGGTCTGAGAAATCGCCAAGAAGAGGAAAAGTTAGAGATGTATATGATTTAGGTGACGAATTATTGCTATTTCATACTGATAGGATATCGGCATTCGATAGAGTATTAAATTCTTTAATTCCATATAAGGGAGTATTTCTAACACTTCTCTCTACATACTGGTTCGTAAAGAGTAAACATATATATCCGAATCACTTCCTGGAACAAGTCAATGAGAGGACAATAAGAGTGTTAAAAGCGCAGAGGATAGATATAGAGTGGATAATAAGAGGATATCTATATGGATCAGCATGGAGGGCGTATTCAAAGGGTATTAGGACTATCTCAGGAGTGAAATTACCAAACGGATTACAGCTAGCAGAGGAACTACCAGAGCCTATTCTTACACCTACAACAAAGAGTGAGCATGGACATGATAGGGAGATAACGAAAAAGGAAATTATAGCAAATGGTATTCTTACACCTGATGAGTGGAATGAAATAGAAGAAGCATGCTTTAGGCTCTATGAGTTCTACCAGAGTGAAGCGAGAAAAGTAGGATTGATAATAGCTGATCTTAAATTAGAGTTCGGTCGTTACAAGGGAAATATTATTCAAATAGACGAACCACCTACGCATGACTCTGCTAGGATATGGATAGCCAAATATTATGAGCCAGGCAAGACTCAAGAGGAGTATTGTTTAGATAAAGAGTTCTTAAGGAGATATCTCCGACTTATTGGATATGCTGGAGAAGGAGAGCCACCTAACATACCGTGGCCTATAGTGAAACAAGTAGCAATAAGGGTAAAGGGGGCATATGAGGTGCTAGCAGGATTAAGAAGAGCAGAGGATTTAGAGCTAATGGGGCTCAAAGAAGCCATCAAGGTGACTAAGTGATGGAAGGGATAAGAGAGGATTGTGGTATTGTAGGGATTAAAAGTTTTAAAGGAGAAAACGTAGTGCCGAGGATATACTGGTCTCTATTAACATTAAATCATAGAGGACAACAATCTTATGGTATAACTACGTATGAGAAGGGGCGTTTTAAATCAATAAAAGAGCTTGGTCTCATAGCAGACATAGATTTGACAAGGATACGAAAGCTGTGTGGTAGTCTTAAAAGTAACTTAGGTATAGGACATACGCGCTACGCTACCTCAGGCAGTATAGAGAGAGGAAAGTTACTAGAAGATGCACAACCAGTCTCCGTTAGCTACAGAGATAGACAATTATGTTTAGCATATAATGGAAATATTGCTAATGTCGTACCACTAAGGGAGGAGATCGAGGAATATGGCATAGAGATTAACGGTACTTCAGATTCTTACATACTGGCATATGAACTACTACGAGGATTCTTAGAAGAAGGAGACCTAGTTGATGGTGTTAAGGAGCTTATGAAGAGAGTAGATGGGGCTTATTCAATAGTTGGTATTACAGATAAAGGGGATATGTTTGTCATAAGGGATCCTTATGGAATTAAACCGTTAGTTTATGGCCTTAAGGAATGTGAATTATTCGAGGCAGCCTCAGAGAGCGTAGCCCTAACAATAAATGGAATTAGTAAGATAGACTTTGTTCAACCAGGCGAACTTATCATAATACACAACAAAAGTATTGAGAAGTATAAAATTCATCATGGAGAAGAAAAAATGTGTGCATTTGAATTTGCATATTTCGCAAGACCGGATTCTAAATTAAGAAATGATAAATATGTATATGAGATAAGGAGAGAACTCGGAAGGAGATTAGCAATTAGATATAATGAAATAGCTAAGCGAATAGATGTAATAGTCCCAGTGCCTCAGACTGCAGAAGATGCGGCATATGGATTTCACATAGAGACAGGAAAACCAATTGAACCTATAATTGTTAGACATCGCTACTTGAGGCATAGAGCGTTCATAATGACTAAGAGGGAAAGGGGGCTGATAGTATCTCATAAATACAATATGTTATTAGATAGGGTTTATGACAAAAGAATAGCTTTAATAGACGATAGCATAGTGAGGGGGGATACTCTACGGCATATAGTTTCTATACTGAAAAACGCAGGAGCAAGAGAGGTGCATGTATTTTCAACGTTTCCAAAAATAATAAGCCCATGCTTTTATGGAATTGATATGGCAACGTTTCAAGAATTGATAGGTTTTAATAGAAGTGAGGAGGAAATAGCAAGAATTTTAGGAGCAGATACTGTAAACTATCAGACTATAAAAGACTTCTGTGAAGCGGTTGGTACGAAAAATCTATGTCTCGCCTGTGTAACGGGAAAATATCCAACTCCTTATGCCCAGAAAATAGCAGATATTGGTAGAAAAAAGGCTCTTGCTGGAGAGAAAGTTGGAGGTAGATTAGTTGAAGTTGGGGGTTAAGTTATGCCAGGTATAGTAGGAATATATCCGTTTGGATTAGGTAGGGAGAACTGGAGGATGGCAAGGTTCGTGTACTATGGTCTTCTAGCCCTACAACATAGGGGGCAGGAGATAGCATCTATAGTGACCTTTGATAAGGAACTACATACCATAACGAGAAAGGGATTTGTAGATGAAGCGTTTAACGAGGAGATGATAAATTCTATCCCGGGATTCATAGGCGTAGGATACGTATCTCCTAGTGAAAATAATAGACCTATCGAAATACATAACCCAGTAGGCTTAATTCTAGTAGGCGATGGTAGGCCCAACATAGATGGTGCGAGAGTAGAAGATTCTTGGAGAGCATTTGCAGAGATATTGTCTGAAGAAATAGATAGAGTTGGTGATTCATTAAGGGGAGCTCTTAATGTAATCGAGAAGATCAAGGGAGGATATTCATTTATAGCTCTAACTGAGAGACAGGAGCTTATAGCAGGTAGAGATATACATGGAGTAAAACCTTTAGAAGTCGGTTCATTGGGCTTTGATTTGGGCGCAGTGGCATCGGAATCTGCAGCCTTAGATGTATTAGGCATGGAACATATAGCGTGCGTAAAGCCGGGGGAGGTTGTTAAATTCGATCCATATAGTATAGAGAGAGGCCGTGTAAAAGGAGCTGAAAAGGCCCAAATAAGATACTGTAGTTTTGAATATGTCTATTTAGCAAGACCAGATTCTGTAATAAATGATATCCCCGTTTATAGTGTTAGGGAAAATATAGGAAGGTTATTAGCCAAGGAGAGGCCAGTAAAAGCAGATGTAGTAATAGGTATACCAGAAACGGCAATTCCATTTGCTATAGGATACTCTAAGAGCTCTGGTATACCTATGTCATTAGGTTTCATAACAACAGGACGCAAGGTAAGGACAGCTATAAAGCCATCAGTATTTGAGAGGCTAGTAGGCGTACAACTTAAGCTTAACCCAATTAAATGTGTTATCGATGGTAAAGATATAGTATTGATAGACGATAGTGTCGTCCGGGGAACTACTCTTAGGAATACCGTTTGGAATATGAAGCGTAAAGGTGCAAGGAGGGTACATGTACGTATAGGTAGTCCACCGCTTGTTTCATCATGCCCTTATGGAATAGAGATACCTCCACCTGATGAACTCATAGCGAGAGCGTTAAGTGAAGAGGATATAGCGGAAGTTGTAGGAGCGGATACGTTTAGCTTTCTATCTGTAAACAATCTGTCTAAGGCGATTGGCCTTCCTTGTAATAAGTTATGTATGGCATGTTGGGGGAGGAGAGAAGAATGAAGATAATGGGTGTTGGGGGAGGAGCAAGAGAGCATGCATTAGCTGAAGCTATAGCCAGGAGTACGTATAGTCCTAAAGTATATTGGGTAAGCGAATTGAGAAACCCGGGAATATACAGGATAGTCAAGAAGACTGGTGGAGAGTATGCTTTAGCGAAGACTACAGATCCAATTAGAGTAGCTGAACTTGCAGAAAGGTGGGGTATAGATATAGTAGTAGTTGGCCCAGAGGAACCAAACTTCCATGGAATTCCAGATGAGGTTGAGAGAAGAGGAATACCATGTATAGGAGCAAAACAAAAGCTTTCTATAATAGAGATGTCGAAGGCAGAGATGAGGAGATTACAATGGAGATTTAACATACCAGGTAAGCTACTCTTTAAGACCTATAGGTCTTATGAAGAAGCGATAAGAGACTTGGAGAAACACGCTGAGACCCTTACATGGCTCCAAAATGTAGCGTTAAAGCCTGCTAGACAGGCAGGTGGAAAGGGAGTTAAGGTTGTAGAAGATGTACAGGCATATCTTAGGAAGGAGAAAAGACAGTTTAAAGAAAGACACATAAGATGGATAGAACAATATATGAGCAAGTATGGGGATATAGAGGAGAGAATCCTTATTGAGGAGAAAGTATGGGGTCCTGAATATACTCTTCAATGTTTTGTAGATGGCAAAACAGTAGTTGGAATGCCGTTAGTACAAGATAATAAACACGCTTATGAGTACGATATAGGCCCTGAAACAGGCGGGATGGGTTCCTATACGGGAAAAGGATACCTCCTACCGTTCATAACTAAAGAGGAATATGATAGGAGCTTAGAGATAGTGAAGGCTATGGTCAATGCAATACAAAAAGTAACCGGAGAGAGGTACCATGGATTCATAGCAGGACAAATGATGCTTACAGAGGTAGAAGGACCAACTCTTATCGAGATGTATTCAAGGCTAGGAGATCCTGAAGGAGTAAACGTAATGGCTATGCTTAAAACGGATATAATAGAGATATTTGAAGCGATCATCGATGAGAGGCTTTCTAAGGTTAAAATAGAATTCTCGGATGTTGCCACAGTAGTAAAGGCAATGGCCCCTAAAGGATATCCAGATTTTAGAGACCTAGCTAAGAATCATCCAGTATATGTTGATGAGAAAGTAATAGAGGAGGCTGGCTGTAAGCTCTACTGGGGATCAGTACATCTAAATGAGGACGGAAGTATGAAGTCAGGAGGTTCTAGAATGATTGAAATACTAGCATTTGGAGATAGCCCACAAGAAGCGTCAGTAAAGATAGAGGAATGCCTAAAGAAAAAGCCAGTGAGACTTTTAGACGGATGGCAGTTGTTCTATAGGACAGATATCGGAAGTGAGGAAATGATAAGAAAGAGGACAGAAATAGCAGAGAGAGTTAGAAGGCTCTATAAGTATCGCGAGGAGAGAGGAATATTAGGTAAAAGAGTAGACTGGCTTCCAAAAGTAGGGAGAATAGATCCTGTAAAGAACCTTCTTGAAGAGCTAAAGCGTTGAGGTGATGAAGATGGGGGATATTATTGAAGAAAGGGAGAAAATAATAGAAGAGGCAGCCCAGTTTAAGAAAGAATATGAGAGTATCCTTGAACCCATAGATGAACTTAATCCTAAAAGACCGTTTGTCTATATATCTATTGGTGGTGGTGAACTAGGCGATCTGGTTCTTACAGCAGCAAAGAGAGAACTAGGTGGAATAAACGGCGGAATAATGACTGTTGCTATAGATAGATATGAGGGATTCCCCGCTCAAGACGTAGCGGATTACTACGAGATAGTGGATATGCTAAATGGAGACGCTCTTGAAAAATGCATTAAGAAATACATTCCAGACCCTAAGGAACCGCATGCCATATATTTGGAAATAGAGAGAATTGATACTCTTCGTATGTTCAAACTTGGGAAGACAGAGGGTTATAGAATAGTCTCGACACCTTATGCACCATTAATAGGAATGGATAGGTTGGGAACTAAGCTACTCTTTGAAAAAGTAGGAGTGCCAGTAGTTGAATGGCAATATGCGGATAGTGAGGAGGAGGTAAAGAGAATAGCGAAGGATATGGGATTACCGTTAATAATAAAGCCTATTATGACGTCAAGCGGTCATGGAACTACCATAGCTAGGACGTGGGAAGACGTTGAAAAAGCCTATGAATATGCCGTAAAGCATGCTAGAGGCAGAGGGGATATAGTAGTAGTCGAGAGATACCTAGAAGAACTAAAGGAAAAAGGAACTGAGATAACACAATTAGTCTTAAGGCACTTCGACGAGAATGGAAATATAGTAACTAGCTTATTACCTCCAGTAGAACATAAGAGACCTGGGGCTACATATCATGAGAGTTGGTTACCAGCTACGATTTCAGAAGAGGCTGTAAGGAAGTGCCAAGAGTATGCTAAGAGAGTAGCAGAATATCTTGGAGGACTAGGCATATATGCCGTAGAACAGTTCGTTATAGGCGATGAAGTCTATAACAGTGAATTCGCTAATAGACCTCATGACACAGGTATGGTTACACGTTGGGCTCTTGAGAAGGACGAGGGCGCCTTGCATCTGCTCGCTTCAGTAGGCCTTCCATTGAGCAATGAATTGATGAGATTAAAGGTAAAGGAAGAGTATTGCGTGGCACATGTTGTATTAGCTCCTCAAGACCTTCATGGAGAGGAAGTTCCAGTAAGAGGATGGAACGCAGGAAAAGTATATGCATACATAAGGAAAAAGGGTTATAAGGGCGATATCTGGTATTTTGGGAAGCCTACAGCATATCCTTCTAGAAGGATGGGATTAGCAGTAGCATATCATGAGGATATAGAAGAAGCAAGGAGGAGAGCAGAAGAAATAGCGCACTTTGCAGAGAAAAATATAATATATGAGGTGTAGTTATGCCCCATTTCATAGCACTAGTAGAAGTATGGTTAAAGAAAGGGCTCGTAGATGCCGAAGGCAAGAGCGTTAAAGAAGCGCTTAACGATATGGGGTATCCTATTATTGATGCACGCGTAGGTAAGGTATACAGAATTGAACTAGAAGCGAATTCTAAGGAGGAAGCAGAGAAATTAATCGATGAAATTTGTCGAAGGCTATTAGCGAATCCTGTTAAAGATATTTATAGGTTTTCGGTGCATGAAACATGAAATATAGGAAACTCCCCCTACCTTTTAATGTATACGAAATAGACATAAGGAGCGCTGGAGATGAGGAGTTAATAGAAGTAAGTGAGAAACTAGGGTTAAATTTGAACTTAAACGAGATGAAAGAAGTAAAGAAGTATTTTATATCTGAGCATAGAGATCCTACAGACATAGAATTACAAACGATAGGTCAATTATGGTCAGAGCATTGTAGGCACAAGGTATTTAAAGGTAAATTAATAGATGAAAAAGGCACAGTACTTGTTGACAACATGTTGAAGAGCTTCATAGCAAAAGCTACGGAAGAAGTAAGAGCTCCTTGGATTGTTTCCTTCTTAAAGGATAATGCGGGAATAGTAGATTTCACAAAAAAGTATGCAGTAGCCATAAAGGTGGAGACTCACAATCACCCATCAGCAATAGATCCATTCGGAGGAGCAGCTACAGGAGTTGGAGGAGTAATACGAGATATCCTTGGTGTCTGGGCTGAACCAATAGCAGTTATAGATGTATTATGCTTTGGCCCTCTGGATTACCCATATGAAAAGCTACCGAGAGGAATAAAACATCCAAGATACTTATTCAAAGGAGTAGTAGCTGGAATAGGGCACTATGGAAACAACATGGGAATACCTACAGTAGCAGGAGCAATATATTTCGACGAGGGTTATGTAGGTAACGTAGTTGTTTATGCAGGATGTATAGGGATTCTTCCGAAAGATAAGTACATATTTAAAGTAAAACCTGGAGACTTAATAGTAGTAATTGGGAACAGAACTGGAAGAGATGGCATACATGGCGCAACGTTTGCTTCAGCTGAACTAAGGGAGGATTCGGAAGAAGTATCACGTTCTGCAGTACAAATTCCTGATCCAATTGAGGAAGAAAAGCTTAGAAGGGCTATATTGAGGATTAGAGATGAAGGACTTGGATCTGGAATAACAGATTTAGGCGGAGGGGGGCTTGCAGTAGGAGTCGTAGAGATGGCAGATAGGGCCAACTGTGGAGCTATAGTATACCTTGATAAACTACACTTAAGAGAAAAGGATATGGCCCCTTGGGAGATATGGATCTCTGAATCTCAAGAGAGAATGTTATTAGCAATACCTAAGGAGAATATAGAGAGAGTCTTAGAGATAGCTGAAGAGGAAGAACTTGAGGCATCAGTCATAGGGATGTTCACTAAGGATAAGAGAATTAGGATATACTTCAAAGGTCATCTAATTGCAGATCTTAATGTAGACTTCCTCCTTCACCCTCCTAAGCTTATCAGGAGAGCTGTATGGAAGCCTAAACATTACAGAGAACCGAAGTTCCTAGAACCAAAGGATTTAGAGGAGGAATTGCTAAGGCTTCTTGCGTCGCCTAATATAGCTAGTAAGGAATGTGTCATAAGGACCTATGACCATGAAGTTCAAGGCAATACTGTAATTAAACCCCTTCAGGGTGATTATGGAGGACCGAATGATGGAGTTGTGATAAAACCATTGGACGATAGTGATATGGGGATAGTAATATCAGTAGGATTAAAGCCCCGATACAGCTTAATAGACCCATACTGGATGGCCGCTTCAAGTATAGAAGAGGCAATAAGAAATAACGTATCAGTAGGAGGGAGGAGGATAGCACTACTAGATAACTTTACATGGGGAAATCCTGAAAAATCAGATAGATTAGGTGCGCTCTACAGAGCTGTGAAAGCATGTTATGATTTCGCTAGAGCTTTTGGTACGCCTTTCATATCGGGTAAGGATAGCCTTTATAACGAGTCGCCGTTAGGCCCAGTCCTTCCGACGTTACTAATAACCGCACTGGGAATAATACCAGATATACGAAAAGCCGTAACAGTAGATCTTAAAAGAGCGGAAGATCCAGTATACGTAATTGGAACTACACGTAATGAATTAGGAGGTTCTGAATACTTTAGGCTTAAGGGATATGTAGGGAATAACGTGCCTAAAGTATATGTTAATGAGACAAAAAAGGCAGTCAATTGCATAATAAAGGCAATAGATGAAGGTTATGTTGTAGCATGTCATGACGTATCTGAGGGAGGGCTAGGAGTAGCCTTGGCAGAGATGGCACTCTCAAGCGACTTCGGGTTAGAGATATGGCTAGATAGAGTTAATAGAGAGGGAATTGATAGAAATGACTACCTCTTATTCTCTGAGAGTAATGGTAGATTTATTATTGAAGTAAGGAGGGATTGTGAAGACAATTTCTTAAAAATTGCACGGGAGGAAGGATGTGTAATATCTAAGGTTGGAGTTGTAACAAATAGTAGAAGGTTTCTAGTACATGATATACATGATCCAGAGAACGTAATAATTGATGTACATGTAGAGAAGCTTAGGAAGACGTGGAGGGGTGGATTAAAGTTATGATAAGGATACTCGTACTAAGGGCGCCCGGAACGAATTGTGATAAGGAAACAGCGAGAGCTTTAAGAGAAGCTGGAGCAGAAGTAGATGTAATTCACACAAATAAGATAATAAGAGGGGATGTTGACCTTTTTAAGTATCATGGATTAGTATTCCCAGGCGGATTTTCATATGGGGATAGAGTAAGAGCAGGCG
>JAGGUS010000209.1 GCA_021158375.1 Thermoprotei archaeon | reverse complement strand
TCCTAATATAGATAGTTTTGCTAAAGAAGCAACAGTATTCGAAAGAGCATACGCAGAAGGCCTACCAACACTCCCAGTAAGAACAGCACTACTAACAGGAAAATACACACTACCAAACAGAGGATGGGGACCATTAGAACACAATGACGTAACACTAGCTGAAGTATTATGGGATAAAGGCTATACGACGATATTCGTATCGGATACATATCACTTGCATAAGCCTGGTATGGGTTATAGTAGAGGATTCGACACAGTAATATGGATAAGAGGACAGGAAGCAGATCCATACATAACAGACCCTAATATAAAAGTAGATCTAAGCAAATGGCATGAAAAGAATTATTATGCTAAGGGACCATATGCCTCAAGTCCATATCATAGTGTTAAGGCATTCGTTCAGTATTTGAAGAACAGGCATTGGTGGAGGGGTGAGGAAGATCACTTCGTAGCTAGAGTAATGAAGACCGCTGCGAAATTACTCGAAGAAACCGTAAATAGTGGCATTAGGGATAGGATTTTTCTTTGGGTTGATTCTTTTGATCCTCATGAACCTTGGGACCCACCAGAAGAATACTACAAACTATACGCACCACCAGAATACCAAGACAAACCAATAATCTTTCCATGTAGGCATTTCGCTAACGAATATACCGACTTAGAGCTTCGTCATATTAGGGCTCAGTATGCTGGTGAGATTACTCTTGTTGATAAGTGGGTTGGCTGGTTCTTCAACAAGCTAAAAGAACTAGAATTATGGGAAAACACCCTCATAATACTCCTAAGCGACCACGGAGAACCCCTAGGAGAACACGGGATCGTGAGAAAGGTTCAACCGTGGCCGTATGAAGAGTTAGCTAGAATAGTCCTAATTATAAGACACCCAGAGGGATTAGGAAGAGGGAAACGGATAAGAGCTTTTGTTGAGACCGTAGATATAATGCCTACCATACTTGATTTTCTAGGGATTAAACCAGACGAGAAAAGAACTCCGTGGAGTGTAATGCCTAAGATACAAGGTAGAAGCTTAAAACCGCTAATAGAAGGCGAAGTCGATTCAATAAAGCCATTCGCTATAAGCGGACACTACAAAAGATCATGGAGTATAAGAGATGAAGAATACACATTATACCTTTGGCCCACTCCAGGAGCAGAATATCAATGGGGACTTGGTCCTATAAAGTATGAAGTTCCAAAGCGTAAACCTGAGCTATATAAGAGCGCATGGAATTACGTTCCCCCACCACCTAGTAAGTACAACTGGAGAGACGATGTCCCTGAAAAGGAGGACATATATGAAGAAAAGAAAGATATAGCAAAAGAACTTGAATTAAAATTGAAAAGCAAACTATTGGCTCTCCTAAGCTACGCCTAAATTCACAGAGTTCGTTTTTCACTTTGCCTTAGTATGCATACTTGACGTCATATTGGATTTTTATTTCTTACTATTGAACTAAAGAGTCACAAATTATCATATAAGCTGTTATTACAAGTACCATGGGCATTATTGGGAATTGACAATAAGACCAGAGCATCTTAATGAAAAATGCTAGTATCAGCAATACTGATGCCAGTATTAAGGCTATACCAGAGCAAAGTATCATTCTACTCTTCTTTAACTGATACATCCTAAATATCGCCAAGATCGTTAATGGGTATATCGAGAATAATATGAAGAGCAGGTCCAATCCTAATTCTATGCCCACTCTTGGTCCAAAACAGGCGAGGTATACTGGGTAGGCTAGAAATATTACTGCCGTAATTGCAAGCAATATGAGGATAACGATCATTTTAGTATCACGTTTACCACTAGATTTACAGTAGACTGCAGTAGTTAGTATACTAGACACTACTAATCCAAAGATTATCGAATCATAAGATCCTGCTGTTAATGGAAACCTAATAGCCATCGATACTAGATAACAGAATATGGCTGTAGCGATATAAGCAAATGAATGCGCACTCTTTTTAATATCCTTAATATCTCTCGCCTTGATGAGGATAAATATTGATAAAATCAGTACTGTTAGGTAGATCAGTGAGAATATCAAATAGTTCCCTACACTTGCCATTCCCCTAGGCACCATCCCACCACTAAGATCATTAATCAACTTAAGCAAACATATGACTGTGTATGCGGTAATATACACTGTAATCGTTCTCCCAAGAGTACCTTTCATGACGTAAACTAACAATAATGCTAATCCTATAAGGGAGAGGACGAAAAGTATCTTATAAGGGATCGGTACTTCTGTAACGGGGGGTACTCTATATTCTGGCGGTACTGTCGTTATTATGTGATAATAGGCAATGAAATCAAGAATGTTATCTACATATAATGCGATTGAAAGGAGTAATATAACACTCCATGCACTGCTATAATTCATGCGTAACTGCATATACGCCCCCTTATTTCTCACTATATTTACGCTTATAAATATTGCTATAAAAATCACTCTTAATAGCTTTGTTTGTTGAAGTTCTTACGATAAAATTATCCTATTAATTGGTGAACTGATAATATGAATTAAATTTTCATCAAGAAGTATCATAATCTGGAAATATCAAAATATAACTTCAGTAAGAGCAGAATGACTCATGGATGTGTAACCTCATAGTACTATAGGATGAAAGCTATTGATCATCCTTCCCCTGTTCATGCTCAAGGGAACATCGTATGTTAAAGAGGAGAAGTGATATGTAGACTTCAATACATGAGTTACGTCCTCTTGTCTAAACGATGTATTTAAGTAGTTCCCAATCTTGATTAGCAAAGCATTACTTTCTAAAGTTCTATTCTTATCTCAAGTTATTCGATTAAACACTCCAAGGATAAACACTACAAGAAGTAATATCACAGCTTCACGCTGATTACTATGAAATAAAGGTATCTTCTCCAGATTTTTACATTAAGGCAAAGAAGTCTAAATCAGTATCTCTACTTATTCAATAGTAATATTTATATAGATGCGAGTCAATTTCTTTACATGAGAGGTGTAATTAAATGTCATTGAATTATGTAAATTTGAACAAAAGTAAAGTCATGATAGTAATTTCTATTATACTGGCGTTTACAATCTTTACAATGATATTTACTCAAGGAATACTTTCCGTAAATCAAACATCTAAATCTCACGTAACAATAAGGCTTAGGGGAGAAGGTAAGATCGTAGTTAAGGATAAGATTGTTACAAGCAATAATCCTGAGATTTCACTAGAAATTCCCTATGGTGAGGAATTGAAATTCCAAGTCGAGATCCATAATGACTGGTACTTAAAAGACATAGAAGTTAATGGCAAGCCTATTAGAATATACGGCATGTTAGAATCGCCTATAGACAAATACCCACCATATGCGGAGGAATTAGAAGGAGGAATGTACCAAGTCACAGTACCGATAAAGGATAACGAGACAACAATAACTGTTAATATACGCCCAATTAGTGAATTGCTACAGAAGAAGCCAATACCAGTCAACATAACATACTTATTCCTCACAGAAACAACCCCAATGAAAATAAGTAAGATGCAGCTAAAAACTGGCGACTTTTCATGGATGGAATTCCTTTGGGAGAAGCCCATAAGGCGTCTTGTACTTCGTATAACAGCTAACAATAGAGGCTCTATAAGCTTCGATATCTATGCTGGCTTGTGGTACAATGTTAAGACTGGTAAGGAGGAGGCCATTTATGCATCTCCAGCCATTTGCTTCCCACAATCAGGAGGTACTGTTATAGTAGAGGTTTATGTAAATCCAGATCATCCTA